>JALHNR010000174.1 GCA_022843525.1 Methylocystis sp.
CTCTTTGACGGCGCGCCCGGCGGCGCGGCGGGAATCGGCGCCAGCGCCGACGTCGCCGCCATGCTCGGCTGGCCGGTCGTGCTCGTTCATGACGTCTCCGGCCAAGGGCAGACGGCGGGGGCGATTGTTCGCGGCATCGCCGGACACGATGCGCGCGTAAAGGTCGCCGGCGTCGTATTGAACCGCATCGGCTCGGAGCGGCATCGCAGACTCGCTGGCGAAGCGATCGAGGCGCTGGGCGTCCCGGTGTTCGGCGCGCTGCCCCGCAACGAGGCGGTTGCTCTTCCCGAACGCCATCTCGGCTTGGTTCAGGCGGGCGAGACGGCAGGTCTCGACGGGCGTCTCGAGGCGCTCGCGGATTTCATCGAGGCGCATGTGGATGTGGCGGCGATCGTTGCGGCCGCCGCCCACACCTCCCCCTTGAGGGGGGAGGTCGTCGGGCGAAGCCCGACGGGCGGGGATGAACTTATTGCGCCCCCCGCCCAGCGCATCGCGGTGGCGCGCGACGACGCTTTCTCCTTCTTTTATCCGCATCTCGCGCAGAGCTGGCGCGACGCCGGCGCGGAGCTTTGCTTCTTCTCGCCGCTGGCCGATGAGGCGCCGCCAGAGGATTGCGATCTCAGCTGGCTGCCGGGCGGCTATCCGGAGCTGCACGCCGGTCGGCTGTCGGCGGCGCAGGGCTTCATAAAGGGGTTGCGGCGTTTCGCTCAGAGAGGATGGCTCCATGGCGAATGCGGCGGCTACATGGTTCTCGGCCGCGCGCTGATCGATGCGGCGGGCGTGGCGCATGAAATGGCCGGACTGCTCGAACTGGAAACGAGCTTCGCCCAGCGCAAATTGCATCTCGGCTATCGCCAGGCGTGTTTGGCGGTCGATCACCCGCTAGGCGCAGTCGGATTTCGACTGCGCGGCCACGAATTTCACTACGCAACTGTTCTTCGCGAAGAAGGCCTGCCCTTCGCGCTGGCGCGCGACGCCTATAGCGACGATGAACGCCCTGCCGGACTGGCGAAAAACGGCGTCTCCGGCTCGTTTTTCCACCTGCTGGCATAAAAAAGGGCCGCCGGACGAACCAGCGGCCCAAGTCAAGGGAGGAAACGCCCAAGGAGGGCTACGAAGCAAGACAACTCTCGCTGCGTCGCACTGTTATATTGCTGCGCCGCACAAGAGTCAAGGTTTTTTTCGCGACAAGGCAAAGCTTCCGCTTCTGCCCGCCCGCCGGCCAGGACAAAAAGAAAGCCGCGCCAAGGCGCGGCTTTAAGTTGGCTCGAAGGATTCGAGAGTTTTAAAAGGATCTGGTCGAATGAACGGCGGCGGATTTCCTGACGCCGATAGAGGCCGGCGGCGTCGGAATATTTCCCGCCGATGCGTCCCTGCTGGAACGCACCAATTTTTTTACGCTGTTGGTGGGGCTTGGATCCGAGGCTGCGAGCGCGGACAGGTCGCGGCGCTCGCCGCGCATCGGCGCCACTGCGGCGACGCGGGTCTGCCGGCTTTGGTCAGCGGCCTTCGCCCCGGTCAGGGTCACGACCGGCGTTTTGACGGCGAGATTGGCGGCTGCCGATGCGGCGCCTCGATTCGGCTTCTCGTCGAGGGCGATCTCGGTCGGCGGAAGGATCGTTTCCGGCCGGCTGACCTCTGGAACCCGCGACGCAAAGGCCGGGTGCTGGCCGCCGTCCTGATAAACGATCCGCACCGGCTTCACGCCGCTTTGCGCGAGCTGAGCGATTTTGGCTTCATCCTGGGCTCTCTTCTGAGCCACCGCCTGGGCGATCTCCGGGTCCTGTTTGAGCGGCGGACAGGCGGCGTCCGGATCGAGATTGGCCGCGCCGGCGGCGTTGAACACGTAGCGCCGATTGCAGAAGGCGACCTGCGGCTCCTGCAAGGTCACCTCGAAATGGTCGGAGCCTTCCTTGAGCTGCTTCCAGTAGTCGATGTTGGGGTCGAGACGATGCTTAGCGAGATTTTCCGCCGTCATCTTGAAGGGGAAGGATTGCATCTGGATCGCGCGCTGACCGCCGGCGAGCGACGAGCGGGCGATCGCGTAGATCTCAGCGATCTGTTTGTCGGTCATCGAGAAGCAGCCGGCCGACGAGCAGGCGCCATGCACCATGATGTCGCCGCCGGTGTGGCCAAGGGCGCGGTCGAGCGCGTTCGGATAGCCGACATTGAACGACAGATAATAGCTTGAGTTCGGGTTCATCTGCGCGGGGCCGATGGCGTAAAAGCCCTCCGGCACTTGGCGGTCGCCCTGGCGACGCTTAGGGCCGAGCTGACCCGACCAGCGGCACATCGGAAATGTCTTCAGATGGACGTAATGACCATCTGACCGCATCTTCCAGATTTCGAGCTCCGCTTCCTTTTTGTAGGCGCGGATCAGCATCGGCGCTTCTTTGGTCGTGCCGGCCTGCTCCATCAGCGCGACAGTCTCGGCAGGGATCGGCGCAAGCGAGCGATGCGCGAGACCACTCTGCTCGCAGGCCGAGAGCGCAAAGGCCGCGAGGACGGCAAGCCCCAGCGCCGGCGCTATGCCTCGAGTCTTCATAATATCCCCTCTGGCGGCGCAGTCGCCTCGCGAAAGTCTCGGAAGCGAGCCGCCGCGCTTGATCACGAAAAACAAATAATGGGACGAGAACATGTCCGAACTAGCAAAGAATCGCACGCGTACGGGCTTTTAGGGCCAATCTTCTCGAATTTACGTTAACGCTTCTCTTCAAGTTTCCGGCCCATGGCCAAGAACTTGTCGGCGCGGAATTGTCTCAGCTGTTCGCGCGACAAATTCGCCAGGCCGGCAAGTTCCTTGGCGAGCGCGTCGCCGACGGCGCCAATGGCGGCCTGGGGATCGCGATGGGCGCCGCCCGGCGGCTCCGTCACAATCAGGTCGATGATGCCGAACTTTAAGAGATCCTGCGCTGTGATTTTCATGCTCGTCGCCGCCTCTTGCGCCTTGGCGGAGTCGCGCCACAGGATCGAGGCCGAGGCTTCGGGCGACGCGACGGTGTAGACCGAGTGCTCAAGCATCAGCACTTTGTTGGCGGCGGCGATCGCGATCGCGCCGCCCGACCCGCCCTCGCCCACCACCACCGCGACATTGGGCACGCCGAGCAAGAGCGACACGTCGGTGGAGCGGGCGATCGCCTCGGCCTGCCCGCGCTCTTCGGCGTCAATGCCCGGAAATGCGCCAGCCGTATCGACAAGCGAGACGACCGGCAAACCGAACCGGTCGGCGAGCTCCATCAGGCGGACCGCCTTGCGATAGCCTTCTGGCCGCGCCATGCCGAAATTGTGATGAAGACGGCTCGACGTGTCCGAGCCCTTCTCCTGGCCGATGACGCAGATCGGCTCGCCGCGGAAGCGCCCGAAGCCGCCGACGATCGCGAAGTCCTCGCCGAACAGCCTGTCTCCGGCGAGCGGCGTGAACTCGTCGAAAAGCTGCCGCACATAGTCGGAAAAATGTGGTCGCTGCGGGTGCCGCGCCACCTGGATCTTTTGCCAGGGCGTAAGGCCGGCGTAGAGATCCGCGAGCGCCTTCGCGGCTTTGGCCTGGAGCTTGTTGAGCTCCTCGCCGATCGAAACGGCCTCTCCGTTTTCGGCCAGCGCACGCAGTTCGTCGACCTTGGTTTCGAGTTCTGCGACGGGCTTTTCGAAGTCGAGATAGGAGCGCATTGAGGCGGCGTTTTCCTTTAGGCGAGGGACGCCTCGCGGGCGCGGGCAAACTCGCCGCAACCGGCTTTGAAGTCAAGGAACACAAAGCGCCAGCGGCGCAGTTGAAAAACCCGATTCATCGCGTCAATGTCGCTGCAATGGAGCAGGTTTCATCAAGCGGGAATGGTCGTTCCATGGCGTCTGCGCAAGAGCCGGTTAGCCGTTACATCCGCGCGGCCGACGGGCTCCGCTTGCATTATTTGGACTACCCCGCGCCCCCGGGCGGCGGCGGGGGGCTGCTCCCGGTCGTGTGCCTGCCGGGGCTCGCGCGCTCGGCCGATGATTTCGATCGCATCGCCAGGACCCTGCAAGCCGACGGCCGGAGGGTTCTTGCCCTCGACTATCGCGGCCGCGGCCGATCCGACTGGGATCAGGACTGGCGCCGCTATGACTTCGACGTCGAGCAAGCCGACATCATGGCTCAACTTGCGGACGCGGGCGTCGAGCAAGCGGTGTTCATCGGGACTTCGCGCGGCGGTCTTCACACGATGCGCATCGCGGCGCGCCAGCCCGGCGTTGTGTGCGGCGCCGTGCTCAACGACATCGGACCGAAGATCGAGCACGCCGGCCTGCTCCGCATTAAGCGCTACGTCGGCAAGCTGCCGCCCATCCCGTCTATGCGCGAAGCAGTCGCGCTGATGCGAATGACCGCCGGCGTGGATTTTTCCGGCGTCTCGCCGCAGGAGTGGGAGGACTATGCGCGCCTCACCTTTGTCGAGAAAGACGGCAAGGTTCAGCTGCGCTACGATCCCGACCTGTCGCATACGCTCGACGCCGTAGCGCCCGATGTGGAGCCCGAAGAATATTGGGAGGACTTCGCCGCGCTGTCGAATGTTCCGATTCTCGCCATCCGCGGCGCGAACTCGGACATTCTCTCGCCCGAGGTCTTTGACGAGATGGCCCGGCGCGCGCCGCGCCTTGAGCGCGCCTCGGTCGAAGGCCAGGCGCACGCGCCGCTGTTGCTTGATCAGCCGACGATTGGGCGCATCGCGGACTTCGTGCGCCGATGTCCATGAATCGCGCGTCGCCGATCGCTCGGGCAGGTTCCAAAACGTTGACAGACTTTTTCGATCAGAACCTGGTCCAAGATTATGATGCGAGCAAATTCCTATCGATCACTTGATTCCATGTGATCGGGATGCGCTCTAAGGCGCATATCCCTGCGCCTGATTAAGTCGGGAGATCGCGACGCCGACATTGATTTCGGCGTTAGCCTCCATGCGCTGCGCCTCGAGTTGAATCTGCCGCACGCGATAAAGATCGAACGCGCTGATCTCTCCGAGTTTGAACGCTTTGCGCGACAGTTCAAACTGTTCATTGGCGACGGTAAGACGGCTGTTGGCCAGTTTCGCCGCGCGTTGCGCTGCCGCCAGCGATGCGTGCGCCGCCTTGATCTCGGCGACCACGACGAGCTTCGCGCGCTCATATTCAGCGGTGGCGCGATCCATTTCGGCGAGCGCCTCGGCGCGTCTCGGCTCATTTCGGCCGGCGGTCGGGAGCGGAATGCGGATGCGCACCCCCACCGTGGTCGCATCCGTGCGCTGGTTGGTGATCGGATCCAAGAGATCGAGCGAACGGTCGGTCGCATATTGATCATTATGTTCCTGCCGGCCGAAAATGCCGATCTCCGGACTGGGGATCGGCGTCGCGTCGACAAGCTCCGCCTGCGCTCTGGCGCGCGCAAGCGCGGCGACGGGCGCGCGCAGCGCAGGATGCTCCTCGATGTCGATCGGCGGCCGCACGGATTCAAGCTTCCCATCCGGTTGCGCGCCGCCGGTCAGGCCCGCGTAGGTGGCGCGCGCGACCTTTACCGCGCCCTCCGACTGCGCAAGCTCCGTTTCGGCGGCGAGCGTTTCGTTCCTGGCAAGCAGCGCATCGGTCTGGGCGGCGTCGCCAAGCTCGACGCGGCGCGTCATGTCCGCGCCGATGTCGCGGGCGGTGGCGACGCGATTGCGCGCAACGGAGACTTCGCGCGCCGCGCGCTGCGCAGTCCACCACGCGTCGCGCAAAACGCCGGCGACTTCTAATCGACGAAGCGCCAGTCGCTCTTCAACCTCGAAGAGTCCGGTCGTGACAGTTCCCGCATAGGCGTCCCGCTGCCCAGGCAGCCACAAGGGCATGCCGACCTCAAGTTCGGTTTCATTGAAGTTGCGTAAATTCCCGGCGGCCGAGTTTCGCTGCCAGCCCTCGACATAGGGCGAACCTGGCGTAATCGAATTAGCCGTCGCATAGCGCGCCGAAGTGGCGCGAAACTGCGCTTCGAGCGAACGGCTCTGCGCATCAACCAAAACGGCCATCTCAAGATGTTTCGCTAACACGCCGCCGCTTCGCTGGGATGGCGGCCGCGCGCCGGCTTTCTTGGGCGATGCCGCGCGCGCTTTCTTGGGCGCAGCTTTGACAGACGCTTTGATCTCCATCTCCGCGGGTTCGCCCTGCTCCTGTGCAAAGACTCCCGTCTCGAAAGGCAAAGCGAACGCAAATAAGGAAAATGCCGTAAAGACCGCGCCTTTCCTCATGCGCGAACGTCCTCGCGCGCACGCATCGGCGCGGGTTGCCGCATCGCTCGCGCGCGGAACTTCTGACGAATGACCAAGCCGAGATTGGCGGTGCGGTCATAAAGAATCGGCAGCAGGATCAAGGTCAGCACCGTGGCCGAGATCAACCCGCCGATGACGACGATGGCGAGCGGGCGCTGGATCTCGGCGCCGGGCCCATGCGCGAACAGGAACGGTATCAAGCCGAAGGCTGCGATGGTGGCGGTGAGCATAACGGGCCGCATGCGCCGACGCGCGCCCTCTAACACCGCTTCGCGCGTGCTGCGCGTGCCTTCAGCCACAAGCTTATTGATGTAGGAGATGAGCACGACGCCATTGAGAACCGCGATTCCGATAAGCGCGATAAAGCCGACCGACGAGGGCACGGACATGAATTCTCCCGAAAGCCACAGGCCCAAAATGCCTCCGATCGCCGCGAAAGGCACATTGCAGAACACCAGCGTCGCCTGTAGCACCGAGTTGAAGGTTAGATAAAGCAACAGAAAAATCAGCGCCAGCGCGATCGGCACGACAATCGCGAGTCGGGCCGATGCGCGTTGCTGGTTTTCGAACTGGCCGCCCCATTGATAGCGATATCCCGGCGGCGTCTTTACGTTTTTGGCGACGGCTTTCTTGGCTTCGTCGACGAATCCGACAAGATCGCGTCCCGTCACATTGGCGAGGACGGTGGCGAAGCGACGGCCTTCCTCGCGAATGATCTGGATCGGCCCGTTTTCTACGCGCACGTCGGCGAGTTGCGACAGTTCGACGACTTTGCCTTCCGACGACACCATCGGCAGCCGCGCGAAATCGACGGATGAGCGGCGCGAGGTTTCCGAGCCGCGTATGACGAGCGGCGTGCGGATCGGCCCTTCCAGCACGATGCCGACCGGCTGACCGTCGACCCAAACGCGCAGCGCGTCCTGAATTTCGCCGGCGTTCAGGCCAAAGCGCCCAGCAGCCAGCCGATCGACGCGCGCCGTCAGATAGCGCATGCCGTCGTTCTGCAGACCGAAAACGTCGCGCGACCCCTTGATCTTGCGCAATGTCGCGGTCACCTCGCGGGTGAGGCGGTTGAGTTCCTCGATATCGTCGCCAAATATTTTGACGACGACGTCGCCGCGCGCGCCGATGATCATTTCCTGCACGCGCATGTCGATCGGCTGCGAAAAGGCGTAGGAAATGCCGGGCATGCTATCGAGCACGGCGCGAATCTCGCCCATCAGCCAATCGATATCCTTGCCGCGCCATTCGCTTTGCGGCGCAAGCGTCAGGAAATTATCGGTGTCGTTGAGGCCGACGGGATCGATGCCGAGCTCGTCGGCGCCAGCCCGGGCCATCATTCCCTTGACTTCCGGCACGCGCTCCATGATTGCGCGCTGAATGCGCATGTCGGTCTCCGCGGCCATATTGACGCTGATCGTCGGATGTTTGCGGATGGTGATGACGGGCGTGCCCTCGTTCATCACCGGCATAAAGGTCTGGCCGATGCCCGCATAGGCGGTGAAGGCGACGACGAGGCCGATGACTGCGGCGGCGCCGACAATTAACGGCTTGTCGAGGGCGCGCTTGAGCAGCGGCTCGTAAATCGCGGCGAGCTTGCGCACAAGCCAGGGCTCGTCGGCATGGCCGGGCTTCAGCAACGTCGCGCTCAGCGCCGGAACGACGGTGAGCGACAGCGCGAGCGCCGATCCGAGCGCGAAGGCGATGGTCAGCGCCACCGGCGCAAACAGACGACCCTCAAGCCCTTCGAGAGACAACAGCGGCAGAAATACGGTGACGATGATGATCACGCCGGACGTCAGCGGGACGGCGACCTCGCGAGTCCCTTCGAGCGTCATGAAAATGCGATCGGAAAGACTGACGTCATGCGCGTGCGCCATGCGATGTTCGACGTTCTCCACGACGACGACCGCGCAGTCGACCAAAAGTCCAATGGCGATCGCAAGACCGCCGAGCGACATGATATTCGCCGAGAGCCCCCACCAGCGCATGATGCCGAACGTCGCGAGCGCGGCGAGCGGCAAAATGACCGACACGACGATCGCGGCGCGAAGATCGCCAAGGAACAAGACGAGCAGGATGACGACAAGGACGATGGCCTCGATCAGCACTTTTTGTACGGTCCAGACCGCCTTGCCGATCAATTCGCTGCGATCGTAGAAGATTTCAATCTTGGCGCCTTTCGGCAGCGTCGGCTCGATTTCTGCCAGCCGCTCCTTCACGCCCCTGACGACCATGCTCGCGTCGGCGCCGCGCAGACCCAGAACGAGCCCCCACACCGCCTCGCCTTCCCCGTTACGCACGACGACGCCGTTGCGCGGCAACGCGCCATTGCGCACTTCGGCGACGTCGCCGACGCGGACGATGCCGGTGTCCCGCGCGGCGATCACGACAGACCGTATTTCCTCCA
>JALHNR010000175.1 GCA_022843525.1 Methylocystis sp.
GCTCGCCCGTCCACGAAACCTTCGTGACCTTGACGCGCGGCAACCGCACGGCGCGGGCGCCCATTCAAGCGCTGCTCGTCAACCCTCGCGAAGACATCTATTTGCGACCGGGCGACATTTTGACCGTCGAGCGCACGCCGCAGACCTTTACCGTCATGGGCGCGACCGGCGCCAACGCCGTCGTGGCATTCGACGCGCGCGGAATCACGCTCGAAGAGGCGATCGGCAGGGCGGGCGGCCTGACTGATTCACGCGCCGACCCCGACGGGGTTTTCATTCTGCGCTACGAGCCGGCAAGTCTCGCGCGTGAATATCCGCAGGTCCCGCCGCGTCTGCTTGCGCTTGGCCTGGTGCCGGTCGCCTATCATCTCAATCTCCGCGAACCCGCAGCGCTGTTCGCGGCGCGACGCTTCGCCATTCGCGACAAAGACATTCTTTACGTCAGCAACGCGCCGTTCTCCGACATCAGCAAGCTGATGCAACTCGTCGGCACTCTTGGGCAACCTGCGGTTCAGGGCGTCGCCGTCACACGAGTTTTGTACTGAGAGGCATAAAGCTTGCTTCGCAATCGAGACCAAAAATGCCGGTCCATTACAGCTTTTGATTTTGGGTTAATGCCGGTTAAGTTCTGAATATGTCATCGTTTTGCCTGTTTCATCCGTAACATGGCTGGGATATGATCGGTTGTTCGCTAGAGCGTCGTCGGGAATTGCGCAGACGCTGACTTGTTGAACGCTTTTTGAGGGGTTGTCGTGGCCAATCAGCGCATCAACCAAAGTTTTCTCGCGCTCAAGGAGCGCGCTGTGCTGTTGGCTTTGGTGCGGCGTTTGCCAGACTGGGCGACCCCGGATCATCTAACAGCGATCGGTTTGTGC
This sequence comes from Methylocystis sp., assembly GCA_022843525.1. Taxonomy (GTDB): domain Bacteria; phylum Pseudomonadota; class Alphaproteobacteria; order Rhizobiales; family Beijerinckiaceae; genus Methylocystis. The sequence continues at coordinate 876 of JALHNR010000175.1, forward strand.
GGCGCGGGCCTGACTCTGATCGGCTTCATTGGTTGTCACTGGTCCAACGGATTTCTCGTCCTGGTCGTTGGAGGCCTGTTTCTCAACTGGTTCGGCGATTCTCTCGATGGCACGCTGGCGCGGCATCGTTCAATCGAACGGCCGCATTATGGCTACTTCATCGACCATTCGTCCGATCTCATCGCTCAGACTCTGATCGTTGTCGGCCTCGGCGTGTCGCCTTATTTCACGGTCGGCTCGTCGCTGCTGGTGCTCTCGCTCTATCTTCTGATGAGCTCCTACACCTATCTGAGGGTCGTCACGGAGCGGGTGCATCGGCTGTCTTATGGCGGCATGGGCGCGACGGAGTTTCGACTCCTCGTCGCGTGTTGGGCGCTTTTGGCGGCTTTTCTCGGACCCAGCGTTGCGACGGCGCAGGCGTATGGCTTCGCGGTGCTGGATATCGTGATTGGCGGCCTGTCGGGGTTGACCTTCCTTGGCTTCGTCGTCGTCATACAGAAGGATCTTGCGCGGATGCAGCGCGAGGAGCGTGAATTCGTGCAATCGCTCCAACCAGTATTGGCGACGCACGAGTCATCCATGTTGGAGTCATCCATGTTGGACGTGGATGATCAGAGCTTGATTGAGCCTGCCACGAACTGACGGCCGCTGCCGGGCGCATGGCGCGATCCAGACTTCAGTGGGTCGCCGCCCGTTTTCCGTGAAGCGGCATGGTTGGTCGATTCCATCAGCAAAGAGAAGCGAAGGAGCCTGGGCTCTTTGAGGACGCTGGCGCTGGGGCAGGGAAGGGGCATGGGTTCTCGCGGAACGGTACTGGTCACGGGCGCTAGCGGGTTCATCGGCGGCGCTGTCGCGCGACATTTGCTGGCGGAAGGATTCTGCGTACGCGCGCTTCTGCGCGGATCGAGTCCGCGCGGCAATGTGCCGCCGGATTGTGAGATCGTCGAAGGCGATGTCACCGATCGTGAGAGCGTCCGGCGCGCCATGGCCGGCGTCTCCTCTCTCTTCCACCTTGCAGCGAATTATCGCCTTTGGGCTCCCGATCCAGAACCGGTGATGCGCGTCAATGTGAGCGGGACGGAGATCGTCATGCGCGAGGCGCTGCGGGCCGGCGTGCAGCGCGTCGTGCATACGAGCAGCGTCGCGACGCTTGATCCCGATTCGGCGCCCTGCACTGAATACAACCGGTTGGTTCCAGAACGGGCGATCGGCGCGTACAAGCTCAGCAAAGTCCTTTCCGAGCGGCTGGTCGAAGGCATGATCCGGGATGAAGGACTGCCTGCCGTCATCGTCTGCCCCTCTGCGCCGCTTGGCTCCGGCGACGTCCGGCCGACGCCAACCGGCAGGATTGTCTGCGAGGCGATGCGCGGCGGCATGCCGGCCTATGTCGACACTGGCCTCAACATCGTTCATGTGGAGGACGTCGCCGCAGGCCACGTCGCCGCGATGAAAGTCGGCGAAATCGGCGAGCGCTATATTCTTGGAGGCGAAAATCTGACCTTGCGCGACCTGCTCGTTGAAATATCGCGCATCACGGGGCGGGCGCCGCCATGGGCGAAATTGCCGCGCTGGCCGCTCATGCCGCTCGCCTACGCCAATGAAATCGTCGCGCGCTTCGCCGGTTCGGAGCCGTTTCTCAATCGGGAGAGCTTGCGGCTTTCAGGGAAACGCATGTTCTTCGACGATTCCAAGGCGCGCCGCACGCTTGGCTACAAGACGCGGCCGCCAGCCGATGCGGTGGCGGATGCGGTGCGTTGGTTCGCCAGCCGCGGCGCGTAGAGCAGGTTCCAAAAAAGGTGACAGACTTTTTCGATAAGATCCTGCTCCAGCATTTCGACTTTGAGCGATTCCTTATCGATCACATGATTTCATGTGATCGGGAGATGCTCTTAGAACCGGCGTGGGTTCGATGCGGCTCTGCGGGATGAGCATGTGCAGCGCGGCGCTTGCGACCGCGGCTGCTTTCCTGACGCATGCGCAGCCGCTCGCCGCGCAAGCCATGCGCGGCTTCACCTATTGCGCGCCGCCGTCACGCCCCACCTGCATCGAGACATCCGCCGCCGCATTAGCGATGGCCGCGTGCGATGAGGAGATGCAGCTCTTTACGAAAATGGTTTTTCGCTATCGGGAGTGTCTCGAACGAGAGACGGAACGCGCCGTTCGAGAGGCTAATGACGCGATTGAGATGTGGCGATGTCGTTTGGACGAGACGAAGTGCCGCAACTGACGCCGAGGGCGACTGACGCGGCGCGCAGCCCCGTCATCTATGACGTCACGCGGATCGTGACACGCGCGCTGAATGCGGCGCCGAATGGCATTGATCGCGTCGATTTCGCTCTCGCCAGGCATTTTCTTACGCGCAGCGAAGGCGAGCGAGGGGCGCTCATTTGCACGGCGATCGGCCCGCGCCTTGCCAACCCCGACAGCGCGCTTGAGACGATCGAAGGCGTCGAAAGTCTCTGGCGCGAAGATAGCGACGCCGGACAGGACGACGTCTATCGCGCCGTCGTCACGGCGCTCCTGTCCAACGGCTCCGCTCGGGCCGCAATAACGCGCGTCAAAAGAGCGCCGACTCTCTCTTTCCTTGAGCGAAACTGGCATGCGATGCGGCGTTGGGCGCCTTATCTTGGAAGGCCAACGCGCGAGGCGCCGCGCGGCGCAATCTACTTCAACGTCACGCAATTTCTCGTCGATCGAAGCTGGTATGTGCGCTGGCTCACAGCGCGGCCGGATATAAAGCCTGTCTTCTTCGTCCACGACCTCCTTCCAGTCGAGGCGCCGGAGTTCTTTCGCGCGAGAGAAGCGATGCTGCACCCCAGACGCATGAGCAATGTCTGCCGCTATGGCGCAGGCGCCGTCGTCGGTTCGCAAGCCGTCGCCGGGCGCCTTCGTCAATTCGCCGCTGAATGCGGAAGGCCCGAACTTCCGATCTGCGTCGCCCGCTTGCCCGTATCGCCGGTCTTTACGTCGCGCGCCGCGCCGCCGGCGGCGCTTGACGGCGTCAACTATTTCGTTGTTTGCGGCACGATCGAACCGCGCAAGAATCTTTCGACGCTGCTGAACGTCTGGCGTGTGTTGGCGCGAGATCCCGCGCCGCCCAGGCTCGTCATTGTCGGCAAGCGCGGCTGGCTCAGCGCCGCCGTGATCGAAATGCTGGAACGAAGCGTCGCCTTGCGCCCTCACGTCATTGAGGCAGGCGGACTTTCAACGCCGGGACTGCGTAGCCTGCTTGCCGGCGCCCGTGCGCTGCTCATGCCCTCTTTCGCAGAAGGCTTCGGTCTGCCCGTCGCCGAAGCGCTTGCGGCGGGAACGCCCGTCGTCGCCTCCGACATCGAGGCCTTCCGCGAAGTTGGCGGCGACGCGATCGACTATGTCGATCCGCTCGACGGTCTTGGATGGCTGCAAGCGGTTCGCGACTATTCGATGCCGCACGCGCCGCGTCGTCGGGCGGCGCTTGCGCGCCTCAGCAGAGGAGAAGCCGTTGATCCAAGTGTTTTTTTTGCAAAGATTGACGACTTCATCGCGCAATTATAAAGCGCGCTTTAATGCTGACAAGAATTGACCCGGCGGCGCGGCGCGCGCATTGTTTCTTTACTCCAAATGAGTCGCCCAGCGCGAGAACGACTCGGGAAGTAAGAGGTTTCATTTGAATCTCTGCGAACAGCCACAAGGGACTCCGCGCAAGGCGCTAAGTGAAGACGACTTGGCCGCGCTCGCGCAATTTCGCTCCGCCTTGCGAAGGTTTTTGGCCTTCAGCGAACAGGTCGCCGCAGATCATGGCGTGACCGTGCAATGGTATCAGGCGCTTCTGGTGGTGCGCACCTATCGCGGCGCAAAACACATTAGCGTCGGCGAACTCGCCGAGCAGCTGATGATTCGCGATCACAGCGCGGCGGAGCTGGTGTCGCGTCTGGCGCAGGCGAAGCTTGTCAGGCGGAAGACCGACCCGACCGATCGTCGTCGATCGCTCGTCGTCATCACGCGGGCGGGCGAACGGCGGCTGTCGGAGCTCGCCGCCGTGCATTTGAAAAAGCTTCGCGACACGCGAGGCGTTTTTATGAACTTCTTTCGCACGGCCGCAGAGTCTCAATAGCCCGTCATTTCGAGATAGCCCTCGCCGCTGTGCGAACCCTTGAACCGAATCGGACCTTCCCAATAGGCGAAATCGGTTCCCATCCAGCTCCTCGGGTTTAGAGGCTGCGTGATGACCTCGACGCCGCGGCTTTTGATCTTCACGCGCCAGCGGGTCGGCACGTCACGATCAGCGATGCGCGTCGTCTCCAAAGGCTCGAGCACGATGTCGTCGCGCGCGAGCATCGACGTTGCGCCCTCGGCGTCGATCCAATTTCCAAAGAGAAACGACGGCGCCTCGACGCTGCGCATGCGATACAGCATCAGCTTGGCGCCGCCCTCGAGGTGCAGCGAAAACCAGTCCCAGCCTTTTTGGTCGGGGCCCAGCGGCTGACTCGACCATTCCCGATCCATCCAGGCGCGGCCGGAGACCTGTATTTTGCGGCCATGGAGCGCGATAGAGCCTTGCGCCGTGAAGAACGGCTGACTGTAGTAATAGGACGCCTGTCCCGCCTCGGACTTGCGGCTGTAGCCGGCTTCGCCTTGCAAAACAATTGGTCCGGTCGCTGTGAGATCGAGCGCATAGGCGAAATTCCTGTCGCCCGCAGAGACGCGCAGCCGCTCTATTCCCGCGTCCGCAGAATTGTCGCGCGTTTCCAAAACCCAGTCATCGATGAAGGCGCGAAATGGCGCGGCCTTGACGTCCGCCTGCTCAATCCCGCCGCGGGCGAATTTCTGCGCGAAGAGATGTTCATTGGCGCTTGTCGCCGCCGCATGGCCCATCCACACATTGCGGTCGTCCCAGCCGGCCCGCGCGGCGTTCGGCTGCAGCCCAAAGCGAAAGAGCGTCCACTGCACGCCATATGCGGCACCGTCATCGCCTTTTAGATTCGCGGTGACGTACCACCATTCGGTGCGAAAATCGGAATGCGCGCCATGGTCTCTTGGAAACGCGAGCTGCGTTCCAGGTCGGGGAATCGCAAAGCCGGGCGCCGTCGCGCCAAGTCCGCCAAAGCCCTGCGCCAGCGCGCCGCTCGACGAAAGCGCGAGAAGAAGCGCGGATCGCCTCGAAAGCGCCGAGCGTCGTTCGGGAGAACCGTTCGGGGACTTAGCGTTCATTCGAGAAGACCCTGAGCAGGTCGGTCGGCGCCGCGCGGGCGAGCCTGGCGACGGGAATCATCGCCGCAAAGACGGCGGCGCCAAGCGCGACGCAGGAAACCACAAACCATTGCGCCGGAAACATATGGAACGGGAGCCGCCATCCGAAGGCGGCGACGTTGACGATCGCGACAAGGCACCAGGTCATGAACAGTCCAAGCGGGATCGCGAAAGCCGCGGCGCCGGCGGCGAACGCCACGATCCGCGCCATTTCCAGCGCCGCCAGCTTTCGCCGCGTCGCGCCCAGGGCCCAAACTGGCGCGATGCGGGCGCGCCGCATGTCGCTGAGCGTCAGCAGACTGGCGAAAAGCGCGACGCCGGACACGATCAGCGTGAGCGTGTTCAATGCCGTCGTGACGGCGAATGTGCGCTCGAAGATGTCCGTCGACAGCGTTTTGACTTCCGCTTGATCGACGATGCGCGCGATTTTTCCGCCAAAGCGCTGCTGCATGTTTTCGATGACGCGCGCCGTGGCGCCCGGATCGACGCGCAGGCTGTAATGCACGCCGGAGGCGTCGTCGAAATAGCGCTTCAGCTTTTCGTGATCGATGCGCAGTTGGCCCTTCGGATTGCCGTAATCGGGAAAGACGCCGACGATGCGCGCGGGCCAGTCTCGCCCCGACGTCGGAATGTCGAGCGTCTCGCCGACCGTCAGACCAAGACGGCGCGCCAATTGCTCGCTGACGAGGACGGCGTCCTGCGCGTGCAGCGCCTTCCACACGTCCGACGTGGCGTCGATCAGGGGAAAATGCGCCGTATAGGTTTCGTGAGGCGTCATGCCGAGGACGTCGACAGGCCATCCGCCGATGCGCGTCTTGGCGCGCCAGATCGGCAGGATCGCGGCGATGTCGGGCTGCGTGCGCGCCCACGCCTCGATGTCGCGCGCATCGGCGGGCGTCGCCGCTTCGAAATAGATCTCGGCGACGAGGCGCGCGTCGAGCCAGCGATCGAACGTCTGGCGAAAGCCCTCGACCATGCCGCCGACTCCGATGTTGGTCGCAAGCGCAACCAGCAGCGCCATTAGCGCAAGCGAAAGACCGGAAATCTCTTGGCGTCCGTCGGCGAAGAACCAGCGCGCGAGCGGGCGGCGCGCGAAACGCTCGCCGAGCGCCAGGACGCCGGCAAGTCCAACGGGCAAGAAAAGAGCCGCGGCAAGAAGCGCCAAGCCGATGATCGCGAAGCCTGACGCAAGTCCTTCGCCAAAGCCGTATGCGCCGGCCGCCGCGACAAGGGCAAGCGCCGCGAGCGCGGCCTGCCGTCGCAGATAGCGGTGATGCGCGCCGCGCCAGGCCATGGGACGCGCGAACGACAGCGCGGGCAGCCGCAATGCTTTCGTCAGGCCGCTCGCCGCCGCAAGCGCCGCGCCGGCGCCCGCCATCGCGAGGCCGGAGAGCCACCAGCGCGCATCGAGCGCAAGACGATCGGAGATTTGCGCGCCATAGAGGCTCTCGAGACTTTTTGCGACATCCGGCAGAAGCGCCTGCGCGATGGCGTGACCGCCGAGGACGCCCGCGCCGCCCGCAAGGAGCGTCAGGACGGCGATTTCGAAGCCCATCGCCGCGACGAGATGGGGTGGCCCAACGCCGAGCGCACGCAAGGTGCGCAGCGTCGGCAGCCGCTGTTCGAAGGCGAGGCCGTAAGCGGCGTGCACGATGAAAAGTCCCACCAGGAAAGCGAGAAAGCCGAAGGCGGTGAGATTGAGGTGAAAACTGTCGGTCAGGCGGGCGAGATCGCTATCATCATCCGGCGCGACCAGCCGCAGCGCATCGCCGGCGATTGGCTTAAGCCGCGCCTCGTCGAATGTCTCCTCATCGAGGATAACGAGACGCGAGAGTTTTCCGGGTCGATCGAGCAGGCGCTGCGCGACGCCGATGTCGACGATGATTGCGCCGGGCGGCGCTTCGGCGAGCGCCGCAAGCGGCGGGAGCTGCTGAGCGCGTTCGGTTTGCGGCTGTGCGCCCTCCGAAAGATCAAGCCGGCGCAAGGTCTGCGGGGCGGCAAAACTGCGGCCTGGACCCGAAAAGAAATCTTCGATCACATCCGTTCGCGTCCGCCTGCCGGCGATCGGCGAACGGCGCGGCAGCGACAGCGGTTCGACGCCGATGACCCGAATATTCTTTTCGCCAATTCGGACGACGCCTTCCAGCACCGGCGAGACGTCGACGCCGGCGCGACGCAGTCTCACAAAGAGCTCCTGGTCAAACAGGCCGCCGCGAGCGGCGACGAGCGTTCTCGCGCCGCCGCCCGAAATTGCGGTCGCCGCGGCGTCGTAACTGTCGCGCGCTTGAGCGTTCAGCGCCTGCACGCCGCTCCACAGCGCCGTAGCGATGGCGAGGCCGAGCACGAGCGTCGCGAGGTTGCCCGGTCGTCGGCGCCAGTGGCTGATAAGCGCTGCAAGCGTCCAGAGCGTCTCTCTCATCACGTCGCCAGAAGACCGGATTCCAGCCGCACGCGCCGTTGCAGCCGCGCTGCAAGCCGTTCGCTGTGCGTCGCCATCAGAAAGGCGCAGCCGGTCGCCGCGACGA
>JALHNR010000176.1 GCA_022843525.1 Methylocystis sp.
CGCTCTTCCGATCTCTCAGACAAAGATAGTTCCTCGAAGCTCGGTGCTATCTCCGAACGCCCGCGTAGGAACAACAAGTGGTCCAACGGCGATCGCAAACGCCTCCATGTCACGGGGACCACGCGTTTGCGCTTCCGCGGTCGAACAGGCTGATGCGAATTCTCGACCCGGTGATTGGCGCGCAAGCCTTGCTCGTGCTGACCGAGAAGCCAATGGTCTGCTGCGCCGTCCCGTGGCCTTCTAAAGCTATGGAGTTATGATCGCCGTCGCTACCGGGACCGCGATTATGATCTCCGCCGCGACTAGACCGTCGAAATCGCGAACCAGAGTGGGGACCGGGCGTCGGCGTGGCTTTCGTGCGCTGCCGGACCGGCCGCGTCGGTAACAACTCCAAAAAAAGAAGACGCGGGCTTTGAGGAACAGTCACCGCAATACCTACAGCACAAAGAAGAAGTTTAGTTTTTGCAAGGGAGAGAAAAAATGGTCAGCAAGAATGACTTTTCCCCGGTCGAGTGGAAGAAGCTGGTCCAGGCGCCGCTGCTTGCAGGTTTCGCCGTCAGCGCAGCCGATCCTACCAGCTTCGTCGGCGCGCTGCAGGAGGCTTTCGCAAATGCGAACCAGCTTGCCGAAGCGAAATCTGGGGCGAGCGGCGAACTCGTTAAATCGGTCGCCGAGGAAATCCTGTCATCCTCCGGCCGGGCCGAGGCGCGCGAAGGCATCCGTAGCATCGTGCAGGGCGCCAAGCTTGACGAGATCAAGGGCAAGGCGCTGGACGCGCTGAAGGAAACGGCGGGGATCCTCGACCAGAAGGCGCCGGGCGAAGCCGCAGCCTTCAAGGGCTGGCTCGCGCAGATCTCGAAGGCAGCAGCGGAGGCCGGCACCGAAGGCGGCTTTCTAGGTTTTGGCGGGGTGAAGGTCAGCGACGTCGAGAAGGCCACGCTCGGCGAGATATCGCAGATCCTGGGCGCGTAAAAGCGCTTCGCGAGCGCCGCCGGGGTCGCATGATCCCGACAGCGCGTGCCATCGGAGGATCGACATGGCCAACGAAACGACAACGATTGAGTCCTTGCCGAATTCGCGGGCAAGACGGTTGCGCGGGCCATCTCGACGCTGGCCCGCGGGGAAACACTGACGCCTTTCGGACGTTCGCGCAGGCCCACGTTGTTTGGGTATTCCGAGGACAACAAGAGCTTCGTCGAAAGCGGCGTTGTGGAAAGATCGATTTATCGGGGAGCGTGCAGGCCGCCCTTCAGTGGATGGAATATGAAGTGCCGCGCGCTGAAATCTGCGCGATCGTCTTCGACCGTTCGCCAACAGCGACGAAGGCCGCGTCGACGCCGCGGTCGGGCGCATCGCTTCGCCGAAGCGGGGGCTGTTGGTCGAAGTCGCGCAGCCCTATCGTAAACCCGAAGGCGCCGGCCACTTCGCCATCGGCGAACCAAAATACCGTTTCGCGGGAATCGCTGGCGATGGTCAGGTGGAGACGTCGACGAATGTAGACACTTCGGCGTTCGACACGACTTTTCGCAACGCCTTTCGCAGGAAGGTTTCGGCGGGCGCCTGAGCGCGCGATTTCCATCTCACGCGGCTGTGAATCGTCCCGCCCACAATAGTGATCCGTCCCCATTATCGGTCCACTTTGGTGGAGGATCTCTTTTGGCGGTTGCTGGCGAGTTCAGAAGGTCCGCCTTGGGTCAGTAGATTCCCTTGTCAGAGCGCGTCAGTAATGTCCGCTATCGGTCGCACCACCTTCAATCAGATGTTGCGGACAAAACATGTAGGTTAGGGAACAGAATTGCTCCCTCTCTGAAGGTGGCGGAAATCGTCATCGAAAGCTGGCAGCGTCACTACAACGAGATCAGCCGCATTCCTCATTGGGATACAAGCCTCCAGCCTCTAGAGTTCTGTTCCCCACGCCCGGCTGCGCTACCCGACAAGCTGCGCCGGGCGCGGGGTGTGAACCAATCTCTGGATTCCTGTGCGTTGTACGCTAAAGCAGGACTGTCCAGAACGGTATAAGGCTGACGGGTCTGAGGAGAAGACAAGAGGCGCATGAGCGACACCTACAAAGACCTGCTTAATCGCCATCGCTGGGTTCGCGTCATGGCCGACTATTCTTGCGATGGGGTGTGGGACATCCAGGGAAATTCCTGTGGGGCCGAGGATTTGCCGATCTCACCCGCACTCGTCGAGCGCCTTCGCCGCTGGCAGGCGCACTACGAGGCGATCGAGGATGCGGTCGAAGAAGAAGGCCGGCCCTACCGAGAAAGCGACTGGACGAATTTTTCCGCCGAAGGCCTCGCCATTGCTCGCGCCGTCAAGGCCGAATTACCCGGCTGGACGGTGTTCTACTTCGATGAGGCCAGGGCGTGCGTCGCTTACTTGGAAGGAAAGCGCCAGCGACCGAGCGCCGTTGAATACGAAATTCTGCTCGACGACGAATCTTGCGACTAAGAAAAGATTTTGCCCTCGGAGAGCGCCAAAAGAATCTCGCCGCTCGCTGAAAAAATTCGTCGCACTGTGGCGCCGCTTACCTTCAATAGGATGCGCGAGTGCTACCGATCATGCGAAGCAAAATCAGACGGCGCGAGTCTATCCGATCTCCAGAGAGACGAATCTCTTCAATTTGCGTCAGCCTCATTGGCGGCCTTGAACCCTTCGACGATCGCACGAGCGATTTCGAGCCTGGGAAATATTTTGCCGCGCGGGACATGAAGACCGGCGGCGCTCCATGCTGCGCGGGTCGATTTAAGGAGTGTGCGCTTCGGGATGTTCTGAAAGTACATAAGCCTCGTCGTAAAGTTGGTATCGCTCAGTTGGAGCCGCTTTGGCAGCGTCCAGTTCACGAGCGCCACGAATAGTGTCGCAGCTTCGGCGCATCGGAGTCCTGCCTCTATATTTTCTGGCAAAGCGCAGCGCTCGTTGACGGCAATTTGCATAATGAACGCGTCCATCAGTTTGATGCGTTCTTCCATATCCGTGAGTTCCGTCTCACATATGGGTCCTTTGAAGAGAGGCGGCTTCCCATATCGGATGATAATGTCGTCTGGGTGTGGAAGATGCATCGGTGGCGCCTCGCCCTTTGATTCAGCTTCCCTGATTTCTTCCCGACATTGCTGCTGATAGGTTTGCCAAAATTCATTCTCAGCCTTGATCTCGATCGCCTTCTCTCGTTCGATCCGCTCATGCAGGAGGAGCCAGGTTCTCTGCGCGTGAGGGTTGCCTTTTAGGGCCGCATTCTGCAACGCGCGAATAAGAGCCTGTTTCGCTGGAATGACAGAGACGCTATCGCCCTCACGGATCGTGACGCCGCGCTCGGCCTCTTTCAAAATCAATTCCTGTATGGGCTGTGGCTCAATCCGGGGATGAAACGGCGAGCTTGACGTTTTCTTCGGCCTTCCTTTTGGATTGCCTGATTGCCCTTTTTGGAAACGCATTGATTTTGGCGGGGTTGGAATCGGCTCGCCAAATGTAATTGCGCTTTTTAAACGATCCACCATTTCGTCGGAAAACAAGCGTTCCGACTGCTCAGAGTGATCTTCGGTCGAAGATTTGTCGGCGCGACGCTTTGTCATAAGTCATCATTCTCCGGCAAGGAGCGGATTATCATTTGGGGGGCTTCGTCCGGACGCGATCGGGCTCAGTCGACGAGCGCTCCACGTTCCCGGCCCTGTCGATCTCGCCTCGTTCGAGACGTCATGCGCGCCTTTCCTGCCGATCGAGCGGTCGGCAATCGTTCGGTTGCAATGTCTTCGAAGCGTCGGGTCGTTTCGGCGTGGACGGCCGACTTGCCCGTCAGTCTCTCCCAGCGAGAGACGATGACGTCGCAATAGAGAGGGTCAAATTCGATAAGCTTCGCCCGTCGTCCGCATGTCTCCGCCGCAATCAGGGTCGAGCCGGAGCCCCCGAAGATGTCCAGGACGATCTCCCCGCGCCGAGAGCAATCCTTGATGGCGTCGGCCACGAGCGCCACCGGCTTGACCGTCGGATGCATCGACAAAGCCTCGGAACGATCCGATCCAAGACTACTCACGCCAGGGTAGTCCCACACATTCGTGCGATAGCGTCCCGTTTCGCCGAGACCAAAGTTGTTGGTGTGGGGAGCGGTCCCGACTTTGTAGACGAAGATCAATTCGTGTTTGGAGCGGTAGAAGCTGCCCATGCCGCCATTGGTTTTGTTCCAGATGCAGAGGTTCTTGAATTCGGTGAAGGCGGCTTCGCCTGCTTCCGTCATTTCACGGATGTGCCGCCAGTCCATGCAGGCGAACGCGATCGCCCCGTCCTTGCTTACTGAAGCCGCGTTGGAGAGAGCTTTGGTCAGAAACCCGGTGAAAGCCTCGCGAGACATCTCACCCGAGGCCATGGCGAATTCCCGGTGGCTGTGGCGTCCGAGCCCGGTGACATTGCCGTCGATCGCGACGTTGTAGGGCGGATCCGTGAAGATCAGATCGGCTTTCTCTGCGCCAAGCAGAACGAAGTAATCACGCTTCTCCCTCGCGTCGCCGCACAGCAGCCGGTGTTTTCCCAGGATCCAGAGATCGCCCAAGCGTGTTACGGCCGCTTCGGGTAGATCTGGAATGACGTCGAGCCCATCCGGCGCCTCGACCGAAGCCTCCCGCGCCTGATCGAAGGTGAGATCGATCTCCGCCAAAGAGAAGCCGGTGAACGAGAGGTCGAACTCCGTGTCGATCAGCGCCTGGAACTCGATCGCCAGCATTTCCATGTCCCAGCCGGCGTTAAGGGCGAGCTTATTGTCCGCAATGACATAGGCGCGCACTTCCTCCGGCGTGAGATGCGACAATTTCAGCGTTGGGACTGTTTCGAGACCCAACTCCTGCGCCGCCAAAACCCTGCCATGGCCAGCGATAATGCCGCCGTCGTCCCTGATCAGGACCGGATTAGTGAAGCCGAAGCGGCGAATGCTCTCCGCAATTTGCCGGATCTGTTTCTTCGAATGACGCCGCGCGTTGTTTGCATAAGCCTTGAGCGAGGCTACGGGTCGAAGTTCGATGGCGGGCGGAGTGGCGTTCATTGACTGCCTCAACAGCAATTTTGGCGCGACCGGCTTGCGGGCTTCGCGCAACGAGCGCCGATCGAATTACGCAAAGGCTTTCACAGAGAGATTCCAGTCGTCAATATTCTGAATGGGGATAAGCTTGGGGAAAGCGCCTTTAAACAGCCATTCAAAGGTATTTAACGTATAGATTTACACACCAAAGGCTATTTCTGTAGCAACAAAATTCGCGGCGGGGAGGGCCTCTTCAAAGGCCCTTCAAAGCCCCTTTAAGGGCCGTTTAAGAACCGGCGCGTTTCGGAGGGCGATTTATACTCGTCCGAATGCTTGCAAAATACTGGCGTTGCTGTGAGCGCAATGCACCCCTCGATCCGGTTAGGGTGCCCTTGCACAGCAGGCGCCTCGCTCAAGAGGTCGGTCGAGGGCCATTCCAGACCCGGGGACGGGGTCGAAATCCCGAATCACCTAGTTCGATCGCAATACGCAAGGCGCGCCAAAGAAAAGCGATTCGCCCAGCAGCCGTTTCGATCGCCGGGTAGACGCCAATCATGACGCCCTCTCTTCTTCCCGGCCGCTCATGGAATGGGTTACGCGCCTCAGCCTGGGCGCGGGTCACATGTGGACACGGAACCGAAGATCAAGGGCGCACGCTTTCCGTATGCTTTCTATCGAATCCACTAATGACGCCATGAGCAAGCATCATGCGCCGGGTAGCGTTCGACAGGATAGAATCCGTCGGCGTCCAAAGCCGTCCCGGAGATCTCATGCGAACGAGCCTAATCCTTCTCTCAATGCTGGCCGTTTTTGTGAGCCGAGCGCAAGCCGCACAGCAGGCCAACTACGAAATCATAGCAAGGCTCGCGCAAGCGCCCGGCAACGTCACGGTCACCGGAAGTGGCAAAATTATCATGAGCCAGCATCAGTTCTACGAACCGAATGACTCGGTCGTTGAACGTCGCGACGACGGTTCGCTCGCGCCCTTTCCGAATAAAGAGCTCAATGACCGGCTGAGCCATTCTGAGCTAAAGCTGGATTCTGTTCTTGGCGTTAGGAGCGGCGCCGACGGCGTTGTCTGGATGCTCGATAATGGCATGCGCAGCGGAGTCACGCCAAAACTTGTCGGCTGGGATACGAAGGCCGATAAGTTGCACCGCGTTATCTATTTGCCGCCGCCGATCGCTCCCAAAGATGCGTTCGTCAATGATTTTACCGTCGACGGCAAGCACAACAAGATCTTCATCGCCGATCCCGCGGGTGGCGCAAATGCAGCGTTCATCGTAGTGGATTTGCAAACGGGCGCCGCGCGTCGCGTATTGGAAGGTCACTCCAGCGTTGTGCCCGAGAAAATCGATCTCGTCATCGATGGGCGCCCCATTCAGGTGAAAGACCCCTCCGGCCATCTCATGCGACCCCATATCGGCGTCAATCCGATCACCGAAGATCTGCAGAATGAATGGGTGTATTTTGGTCCTATGCACGGAACGAGCCTTTACCGCATAAAGGCCGCTGATTTGGCCGATGAAGCTCTCGACGAAAAACAGCTTGGCGCGCGGGTCGAGCGCTATAGCGCTAAGCCCATTTGCGACGGCATCAGCATCGACAGGGACGATAACATCTACCTCGGCGATCTTGCCGAAAATGCGATCGGGGTCATCAAGCGGGATCGCACTTACCAGCGGCTCGCACAAAACGAAGAGCTGTCCTGGGTCGACTCGCTGAGTTTTGGGCCGGGAGGCAAGCTCTACGCGGTCGTCAATCGCCTGCACAAATCCGCTGTTCTAAACGGCGGAGAGTTATTGTCGAAGCCGCCGTATTTCCTCATCGAGGTCAAAGCGATGGCCCCCGGACTCGCGGGTAGATGAGGCTTTGGCCGATGTCGAAACAGGACCGGCAAAAGGCGAAGCTGTCGTCAAGGGTTGGATAGCTAAACACGCAGGTTCCGGCACACTTCGACGATTTGATCACGCAACCAACGATGGGCGGGATCAGGATCCCGGAGCGGGTGCCAGACCATAACGAGATCATAGGCCGGCAATTCGATTGGGAGCGGCAGGATGTTCAGCGGTGCCAGGCTGACGAAGGCGTTGGCGATTCGCTCCGGCAGAGACAAGATCATGTCGGTCTTCGCCACAATGAACGGAGCCGAAAGGAAGTGGGGCACGATCAGCGCGATGCGGCGCGCCAGCCCTCTCTCAGCGAGCCATTCATCGATCAATCCGACGCGTGCGCCGGTGCGGGAGATCAGCATGTGCTTGCCCGAGACATATTCCTCGAGCGTTAGCCGACCACCCTTGCCGACCCTATGCCGCCTGCAGACGACGCAGGCCATCCGGTCTTCGAAAAGTTTCGTTCTGCTCAAATAGGCAGGCGGCTTCAGTATCGCGTCGAAGCCCAGCACGACATCGAGATCATTGTGCTCAAGGTCCTCCTCGGGAAATGGCGATTCGGTTCGCTTGACATGGATGTCGATGCCCGGCGCGCCCAGCGCAATGCGCTCGACGAGCGGAGGAAGCACCAGCATGTCCATGTAATCGGTTGCGGCGATCACAAACCGCCGCCTGCTTTGTGCAGGATCGAATTCTTCCGGCGCACGGATCAGGCGCTTGATGTCGCGCAGGACGGACTTCACCGGATCGACCAAAGACAGCGCGCGATCGGTCGGCTTCATGCCTGCCGGCGTCTTGACCAGCAATGGATCATCCAACTGCTGTCTGAGCCGCTGCAAGGTATGACTCATCGCCGACTGCGTCACGAACATGCGTTCGGCGGCCCGCGAGACGTTCTTTTCTTCCATGAGGAGGTCGAACGCCACGAGCAGGTTGATGTCGAAATTATGCAGCTCGGTCATGGCGTTTCCTCACTATGCTCTCTCCGCGCGCGGCAAATGCGTCACCACTGATTTTTATTCATAGGGCCATCAAAACTCGCCATTTCACGCAACGCCTCGCGCCCCCTAGGCTTGCCGGTAGTTGCGCCGTCTCGTCGATCGCCATCTGGCCGTCGTTCGGGAAAAAGCCGTACAGAGACCTACCTTCGTGGAGGACCGCATGACCGGCAAATCGCTGGATATTCCAGCACGGCCCTATACAGGGGAAAAGGCGAGACTGAGCCGCGCCTATGATTATCTGATCCTGGTGCTCGCGTTATTCCTTTTCATTGGCTCTTTCCACTTGCACGTTGCGCTGACTGTCGGCGACTGGGACTTCTGGCAGGACTGGAAGGATCGGCAATGGTGGCCGCTCATCACGCCCCTGATGATGATCACCTTCCCCGCGGCTGTACAGGCCGTGCTTTGGCCAAACTTCAGGCTGCCGCTTGGCGCGACGCTTTGCATTTCATGCTTGCTGATCGGCACGTGGATCACGCGCTTCTTCGCCTATCACATGTGGAACTTTTTCCCGATAAACGAAGTCCTGCCAGCCACGATGTTGCCGAGCGCGCTCGTACTCGACGCAATTTTGATGTTGAGCAACAGTCTGACGGTCACGAGCATCTTTGGCGGCATGGCCTTCGCCCTGCTTTTCTATCCGACCAATTGGCCGATTTTCGGCATGTTTCATGTGCCGGTGGA
>JALHNR010000177.1 GCA_022843525.1 Methylocystis sp.
AGCGCCAGGGCGCGCGATTGGGGCCGACGCCGATCGTCACACTGTTGTTCGCCTCCGAAGTTTCGACGCTGAGCACAACGAGTTTTGGATTGTTGGTCTGTCGCTTCACCGCCCGCAGGCAGGCGGTCTTGTCGGCGCGCGGCGCGTCGTCGGCCGGCTTCGTCGCGGCCCCTGCCCCTGCCCCGGCCCCGGCGCGCTGATCCTCGGCGGCGCGGCAGCCCTTCTTATAGGATGCGCCGTGCTGGTTTTCGTCCCAGCGGCCCGCCTTGCAATCGGCGTAGCCGCGCTTGTATTCGCGCTGCGACGCGGTCGAGGCCGACGCGCCGGCGGCGATCATCGTCAGGGCGATGACGCTGATCATGGCGACAATGTTGTTTTTCATATGCGCCTCTCCGAGCGAAGAGAATAATCCCGAAGGATAACGCCGGCGCGCCCGACCGCGCCAAGCGATTCTCATACTCGACCTGCGACACATCCCCGCTGCCGGCGCGCGCCGAATGCGAACGCGTGCATCGCAGACGCGCCGGTGTGATTTCATAAGCTGATGATCGTCTGCGCCAGCGATTTTTGCGCTTGTGCCAGCCTTACTCCAAGACGGCCTTGTGGGAGATCGCGCTCAAGGCCTGCGTCGAAATTGCGGAGAACGACGTCGAGGCGCGCCAAAGCGCCCGCGCCGTCGCGCGGGCGTTCCACGTCTCATGCGCGAGATCATGGAGCCGGCGCGAAGAGCCGCCGTATGGTGACCTGCAGCAGATCCGTCCACGCCCGGGCCAGTTGTAATGGCGCGCGGTCATTCTCCGGCGCCCGCCCCGAAGGCGTTTCACGATTGCCAGCCTGACGCGCGCTTCTCCAACTCGCCAATTTAGCGTCGCCGCGCCGGAACGCCGAAGCCGCTTCGCTCGAGATGCGCATCGGCGGGGCGCCCTTGAAGACAAATCGCCGACGCGCCTCATGATAGGCGGGATCGGGTCCAAAGAAATTCGCCCGCATCCACTGGAGCTCCTCGTCGCGATAATTCGCCAGTGGTTTGACCGATTCGTCCTCCAGCCGCCGCTGGAGTTTTTTCACCAGGCGCGCGGCGTAATCCGGCTCCTGCGCCAGCGCCATGGCGCGCAGCCTCAGCTCTTTTTCAAACATTTCGATGTCTTCGCCAAAGACCTCATCGAGAAAGCCGATCTCGCAAGCCTTCTGCGCGCCCAAGGGCTGGCAGCCTTGCGTAAGTTCCAGCGCTTTCTGTTGCCCCACGCGCTTTGGGAGCAAATAGGTCCAATATTCCGAACCGTAGAGTTCGCCCATGCTGCGGTAGTGAGGATTAAGAACGACGCTGGGGCGCGCAAAAACCTGATCGGCCGCGAGCGCCAGAATCGCGCCGCCTGCGCCGGCGTTGCCGCGCATGCCCGCGATCACGACATGCGACATGGTGTTGATGACTTCATGCACCAGATCGTCCATGGCGTTGATGTTCCGCCACGACTCTTCGGCCGGATCGGCGCTCGCTTCAATCACGTTCAAATGGATGCCGTTCGACCAGAAGTCGCGTCCGCCGAGCAGCACGATGACTTTGGTGGGACGCGAGCGGGCGTAAAGGAATGCGTCGCGCAGACGCTTGCATTGCGCCGTGCTCATCGCGCCATTGTAAAAATCAAACGAGAGATAGCCGACTTTGTCTTCTTCGCGATAGACGATTTCCCGATATGTCCGATGGTCGTCCGGCGCATCGATCGCCAGTGGCGTTTCGGGCGTGTCGCGCAGCAGCGGAGCCAACACCTGAGCAGCAGGCAATTTGATTCCGGAGGCGGCGCAGAACTCATCAGCGCATCGTTCGCAGCCGACGCCGATCCGACCCAGGCGGCAAATGTCGCTGTTCGCCTGATCGCTCTTCGCCTTCAGATGCGAGATCCAAACAGCGCCATCGACGGCGCCGATGCAGATCGCGCCATCACGCCGCGCAAGAATCTGACCGGGCGCGCCTCTCAGGCGATCCTCTTCGTGCGCGCCGAAAAGGAAGCAGTCTATGCCCAGCACCTTGCTCAGAACGCCCGGGGCGCTGTCCGCGGCGCGCAACTTCCTGATGACGGTCGCCGCCGAGTCCTTTTCCCAGTCGATCGAGCGATCCGCTTGCTTCATCGAGGGGCGAAGACAGCCTCGCGCATATGACATCGCCTCGCAGAGGGGCTCCGGCCGCCAGGCTCCGGACTGAACTTCGCCCGTCTCGATCCGCGCGATCGCTTCGAGCACGCCGCATAGAGCGGCTTCAGTCACGGGGCCGCGATACAGACTGCTTTTGCTTGGCGGATCTGAATCGAGAGCGAATTCCGGAGAGGCCCAAATGGGCCCCGCGTCGAAATCCTCGGCGGCTTCCAGGATGGTGACGCCCCACGCCTTTTCGCCGCTCGTGATGGCCCAGTCGAGCGACGATGGTCCTCGGTCGCCTTTGACGCCAGGATGCACGATCAGACATCTCGTGCGGGTATAAACCTCAGTTGGAATCGCGATCTTCAACATCGGCGCGATGATCAGATCTGGAGCGTGCTGCGCGGCGGCTTCGATCATCTCCGCGCCACTGGCGACGACGCTCACCCCAATTTCGTGCCCGCGTTCGGCGAGTTCGACAAAGAGCCGCTGGCTGAGGCTATTATGTGCGGTAGTCAAAAAGAGAATGCGCATGGAAATCCTCCCATGTTCTGGTTGGTTTAGTTGAAGGAAATTTTTTGCCCCGGATTCGCCGTTTTGCGGCTGAGTCAGGCGTCTAGCGTCGATCGAAAGCGCGCTCGATAGTCGACCGGACTAGCGTCGAAAAGACGCTGAAACGTGCGTCGCATGCGTTCGGCGTTGCCAAAACCACATTCCATCGCAATCACCTCGATCGATGAATTGGTGTGCTCGAGCTTGGCGCGCGCCGCGTCCGCGCGCGCTCGTTCGGCGAATTCGGCGGGCGTCTGACCAGTCTCGCTGCGAAACAGGCGCGAGAAACTGCGCTCGCTCATCGCCATGCGATCCGCCAGCGCGGGAACGCTCAGGTCCGCCTCGGGATGCGCCACATCCATGTCTGAAGTTCGCTGACATCCGCTCGTAAAGGCTTCTCCAATACGCTCGTATGCCCCTTGAACTGCGATTGACCGCCCGGTCGCCTCGGGAACACCAGCAGCGCGCGTGCGACGCCGAGCATCGTTTCCCTGCCCAGATCCTCCTCCACCAGAGACAGGGCGAGGTCGATGCCTGCTGTGATCCCGCCTGATGTGTAGACATTCCCATCGCGGACAAAGATGCGGCTCGCATCGACTTCGATGGAGGGATACGCCTTCGCCAGACGGTCTGCATAAGTCCAGTGCGTTGTCGCGCGCCTGTGGTCCAAGAGGCCTGCTCGCGCTAGAACAGCCGCGCCGGTGCAAATCGAAACGATCCGCCGCGTCCTGGGCGCGATCGACCGCACCCATTCGAGGAGCGCAGAGTCTTCGGTGACGGCTTCGCAACCCGTGCCGCCGACCACGACTAAGGTGTCCAATCCCTCAGCCATCTCGCCGTAGCTGTGGGAGGCCATGATCTGCAGTCCGGACATCGTCGAGACAGGTCCCGCCGCTTGAGCAATTACGACGGAGTGGTAGGTCGGCGGCTTTCTCAGCACGCTCAACATAACGTTGGCCCAATGGAACGTTTCATAGGGACCTGAAAGATCAAGGCTTTGGCAGTCCGGGTAGACCAAAAACCCGACCCGACGGAACCGGGGTTCTTCAGGGGATCGCTTTTTTGAAAATTCCTTTTTCATGACGCGATCGTCACGCGGGCCTCGACTCGCCGCAAGGACAAATTACCCACGTTTTCGGCCAAGCCATGGGGGCCATTAGGGCGCAGCGGCGCCGCCGCCAAATGACGGTTTCGGGCGTTCGCCACATTGCGCGGCCAAATGCCCCCGCCCCTCACCCTCGCTCCGCCCGCTTACGGGGAGAGGTTTGCAACACGCTAAACTTCCCCGCTGCGGGCGCGTCCTTCCATTCGTCTCGCTCGCATCGGCTGTGCCCCGCCGCACTTTGTTAACCTAGCTGTTCGTGCTACCCGCGGTTCGTGACTCGTGGACCTTGGGGGCCATGTTTCGGGGGGCATGTCATGACCATCATTGCAGCGAACCGCCGTGGATTTTTAGGCGCGATGCTTCTGGCGAGCGCCGTTATCACCGGGCGCCGCGCGTTCGGCGACGAGAAGATGGCGGAGATCGGCCGGCTCAAGCCCGGCGAGTTCATCTGGCGCCCCGAGCTCGCTTTGAAGGGACCCGTCTCCGTCGTCGTGTCGCTGCCCCAGCAGCGCGTGCATGTCTATCGCAACGGCATCCGCATCGCCGCCTCCACCTGCTCGACCGGCAAGCCCGGACATACGACCCCGACCGGCGTCTTCGTCGTGCTGGAGAAGGACCGCAATCATCACTCGTCGCTGTACGACGACGCGCCGATGCCGAACATGAACCGCCTCACCTGGTCGGGCGTCGCCCTGCACGCCGGCAATCTCCCCGGCTATCCGGCCTCGCATGGCTGCGTGCGGCTGCCGGCGAAATTCTCCGAATTGCTGTTCGGCGTCACCCATATCGGCACGCCGGTCATCATCGCCGGCGCCCATACCGACCCCTGGGAGCTGACCCATCCGGGCATGGTGCTGAGCGGCTATGCCGAACAGGAGTTCGAACAGGTGCTCTCCGGGCTTGAGGGCAAGAAGCATCCCTCCGACTGGACGGAAGCCGAGAATTTCCCCGTCACCAGCGTCGTCGCCTCATCCGCCGATCATGTGATCGAGCTGATCGAGAACGACCATGTGGTGGCGAAATCCGTCCTTGGCTTAGAGGGCGGCGACAAGCTCGGCTCGCATGTGTTCGTGCTGAACGGCGCCGACCAGACGTCGCGCGGCATGCATTGGAGCGCGATCACGCATCATCACGAGGATGCGACGCTCGCGCCGAATCAGGATGTGATCCAGCGGCTTCGCGCCGACCCGTCCTTCAACGCGGCGATGCAGGCGCGCATGCATCCCGGCATGACCATGGTGCTGACCGACGCGCCGCTGTCGCCCGACAGCCGCTCGGGCAAGGATTTTGTGATCGTCACCACGGAGTGATGCGGTCGCCGGACGTCGGCGAAGGGCGAGGGTGAGGGAAAATACGCGAAAAGGGCTTCCTCGCCCTTCGAGACGCGTGCTGCGCACGCTCCTCAGGATGAGGAGGCCCTTCACCCAATCGCCCTGGAGCCGCGGCGCCCTGCCCCTGACGCCCGCGCCAAAATGCGCTAGACTTGCCGCTTCGCGCCCTCCGGAACAAATACAGAATGTCGGATTTTTATCGCATCAAGCGTCTGCCCCCTTATGTCTTCGAGCAGGTGAACCGCCTCAAGGCGCGCGCCCGCGCCGGCGGCGCCGACATCATCGACCTCGGCATGGGCAATCCCGACCTGCCCGCCCCCAAGCATGTCATCGAGAAGCTCGTCGAAACCGCCGGCAAGCCGCGCACCGACCGCTATTCGGCCAGCAAGGGCATCGCCGGGCTGCGCCGCGCCCAGGCGGGCTATTACGCGCGCCGCTTCGGCGTGACGCTCGACCCCGAATCGCAGGTCGTCGCGACGCTCGGCTCCAAGGAAGGCTTCGCCAATATGGCGCAGGCGATCACCGCGCCGGGCGACGTGGTGCTGGTGCCAAACCCCTCCTACCCGATCCACGCCTTCGGCTTTCTGATGGCGGGCGGCGTCATCCGCTCCGTGCCCTCGGCGCCGACGCCCGACTATTTCGTGGCGCTGGAGCGCGCGATCATCCACTCGATTCCCAAGCCGATCGCGGTCGTCGTCTGCTATCCGTCCAATCCGACGGCGGAAGTCGCCTCGCTCGACTTCTACAAGGATCTCGTCGCCTTCGCGAAGAAGCACGAGATCTTCGTGCTCTCCGACCTTGCCTACGCCGAAGTGTATTTCGACGACAATCCGCCGCCCTCGATGCTGCAGGTGCCGGGCGCGATGGATGTGACGGTCGAATTCACCTCGATGTCGAAGACCTTCTCGATGGCCGGCTGGCGCATCGGCTTCGCCGTCGGCAATGAGCGGCTGCTGTCGGCGCTGGCGCGGGTGAAGAGCTATCTCGACTACGGCGCCTTTACGCCGGTGCAGGTCGCCGCGGTCGCGGCGCTCAACGGCTCCGACGACTGCGTCAGGGAGATGCGCGCGATCTACAAGCGGCGACGCGACGTGATGGTTGAAAGCTTCGCGCAGGCGGGCTGGCCGATCCCGGCGCCGCGCGCCTCGATGTTCGCCTGGGCGCCGGCGCCCGAGCGCTTCCGCAATATTTCGACGCTCGAATTTTCGAAGCTCTTGATCGAGAAGGCCGACGTCGCCGTCGCGCCGGGCGAGGGCTTTGGCGAACATGGCGAGGGGTTCGTGCGCCTCGCGCTTGTCGAGAATGAGCAGCGGATTCGTCAGGCGGCGCGTAATCTGCGGCGCTTCTTCGAGACGGCGGATGCGCAGCTGCACAATGTCGTGCCGCTCGCCGCGCGGGGGTGACGAGGCGAGGAACCATCTCGCCGCGTCATGGCCGCGCTTGTCGCGGCCATCCACGCAACGAAGCGCGGCAAATGCGAATACATTAGCTGGACATGGCTTCTCTGCGCGAAGCATTTCGCGATGTCCCGGCGTGGATGGCCGGGACAAGCCCGGCCATGACGGCTGAAAGTGAGCTGAAATTAATCCGAGTTCGGAGCTCTGATGACAGAGGCCATGGCCGATCCCGCCGACATCTACAATTGGCTGCGTCTCGATGAGCGGACCACGACGTCCGGCCAGCCGACGCAAGCGCAGTTCGATGAGATCGCCGCGCTTGGCGTGCGCAACGTCATCAATCTCGCGCCCGCGACCAGTGAGAAGGCGCTAAAGAACGAAGCGGAGATTCTGGCGACGCTGGGCATGCGCTACACGCATATTCCGGTCGATTTTCAAAATCCCACGCAAGCCGACTTCGATCGCTTTTGCGAGGCTTTTGAAGGCGCGAGCGAATCTGCGACGCATGTCCACTGCATCGCGAATTACCGGGTCTCGGCCTTCCTTTATCTTTATCGGATCAGCGCAGGCATGGAAGAGACGCGCGCCCGCGCCGACCTCGACAGAATATGGACGCCCAACCCGATTTGGGCCGCCTTCATCGAGCGGATGCGGGCTCGAAATAGCGCTCGATGATGCGCGTATAGACCGCGCAGAGCCCGTCGATATCGGCGACGCGGGCGTTCTCGTCGACCGCGTGAATCGTCTCATTCGTCAGGCCGAACTCCAGCACCGGACAATAATTGACGATGAAGCGCGCGTCGGAGGTGCCGCCGGTCGTCGAGAGTTCGGGCGTCAGGCCCGTCACCTGCCGCACGGCGTCAACCACGAGTTCGGTGAAGGCGCCGGGCTTGGTGATGAAGGAGTGGGCGTTCGACGGCGGGAATTCGACTTCAACATTCGCGTTCGGCGCCGCTTCCTTGATGACCTGCAGAATGCGCTCTTTCAGCGACTCATGCGTCCAGACGTCGTTGAAGCGGACATTGAACTGCGCGCGCGCTTCGCCGGGAATGACATTGACCGCAGGATTGCCGATGTCGATCGTGGAAAATTCGAGATTGGAGCGCTCGAAATGCGTCGTGCCCCTGTCGAGTTCGTGCCCCGAGAGCGCAGAGACGATGCGCGCGATGATCGGCGCCGGATTTTCCGCGCGCTGCGGATAGGCGACATGGCCCTGCTTGCCGATGACGCGAATGCGGCCGCTGAGCGAACCGCGTCGGCCGATCTTGATCATGTCGCCGAGCGTCGACGCATTGCTCGGCTCGCCGACGATGCAGTGATCGAAGCGCTCGCCGCGCGCCGCCGCCCATTCAAGCAGCTTCACCGTGCCGTTGATCGACACGCCTTCCTCATCGCCGGTGATGAGCAGCGAGAGCGTTCCCTGCGATTTGTCATTCTGCCCGCCACGCCGCTCGACGTAAGCGAGCGCCGCCGCGACGAACGCCGCGATGGCGCCCTTCATGTCCGAGGCGCCGCGGCCGTAGAGGCGGCCGTCCGAGACTTCCGCGGCGAAGGGTTCGAAGCGCCAGCGCGCGGGATCGCCCGGCGGCACGACGTCGGTGTGCCCAGCGAAAGCGAGATGCGGCGCGCCCGCGCCGATCTTGGCGAAAAGATTGTCGATGTCGGGCGTGCCCGGCGCGGAGAAGACGATTCGATGCGTCTCGAAGCCGACGGCTTTCAGCGCCGTCTCGACGACGTCGAGCGCCCCGGCGTCGGCCGGCGTCACGGACGGACAGCGGATGAGTTCGCGGGTGAGCGCGACAGCGCGGGACTCCGACATCGTCAATTCGCTTTGTCAGTTCGAACGGTTCAGGCGGCAGTGAAGCGCATTATCAGCGCGACTCCTCCCGCCAACCCAATTCATAGATGGTCCACAGAGCGGCGGCGACGAAGAGCGCGTCGACGCCCCAGACATACCAGCGCGACATGACTTCGGCGACGCGCGGCTGCAGAAAATGCGCCGCGCCGGCAAGCAGCGCAAGGAGCGGCGCGAGGCTCGCGAGGCCGA
>JALHNR010000178.1 GCA_022843525.1 Methylocystis sp.
CTCTTCAAGGACGGTCACTTGAGTTTTGATAATGAAGTGATCTTGGGATTTCTTCAAGACATGACAGGCCATGATGCGCTGGTGCTCGATTCACTGAGCGGCCCGGATTTTCTTAAAGCACGTGATGCGTTGCTCGATATGGTGAAAGAGGAAGGTGGTGACCCTTTGGAGGTCTAGTCCCGCGCGTCATGTGTATTATGGCGATGGACCTTCATTGGAGTCCCCGAGATATTGACGACCTCACCTTGAGCGAATTGCTTTGGTGGGCGTCCAATTTGCAAAAGCTCGTCAAGGATCGTGAACGCGAGCGCGCTGCATAGGCGCGCTCGTTTCATTTTTCACGCATGAATAATCGCCCCATGGGGCCGGAGTTTTCGCATGTCTAAAGGCCCCTCAATCGAGGCGACAGTAAGCGTCGTCGACAAGGCCACGGCAACCCTACAGCGCATGGCCGGCGATATCGACAAGCTGGCGCGCAAGTATGAGCGCATGAGCGGCGGCCATCTGACCGGCGGCGGAATGGCGGCGCATTTCGACGCGGCCAATAAAGCGACCAACACATGGGGCCGCTCGCTTAACGCCACGCTCGCCACGATGAAAAATCTGGCAGGGCTCGCGGCAGGGCTCGCCGCCGTCAAACTGCCCCATATCGCTGCGGACGCCGTGCGCCACTATCTGCCGCTAGATCGCGAGCTATCGACCATGCGAGCGGTCGGCGGCTTTGACGAAGCGTCAATGTCGCGCATGGAGCAACAGCAACGGGACCTTGCGCGGGTTTACGGTCAATCACCCGAGCATATTGCGCACGCGCAGAATGAACTCGTTAAAAGACATTTTTCGGCGGCCACGACACAGGCATTCGTCGAAAAGTCTGCCGTGCTGGCGCAGGCGCTAGGGACCGATGTTGCTCGCGCGACCACAGCTCTTGAGGGCTCGATCTTCGGGTTTGGGGAACATGTCGCCAATGCCGCGGACGCCGCGCGTCTAGGCCAGCGGTATTCGGATATAGCCGCCGTGATGGCCAAGCGCGGCGCGATGTCGATAGATGACATCGAAAATTTTATGAAATACACGGCGGCCGGCGCGCGCGCCTCGGGCTTAAGTCCAGAGCAAGCCGCCGCGATCGGCATGACGCTGAAGCGTGAGAATTTTGCGGGCGAAGAGGCGGGAATATTCGTTCGCCAGCTTAGTGCGCGGCTAATGATGCCGACGCGCGAGGGCCGAATGGCTTTAGCGGCCTCCGGCATTGACCTCAGCAAGTTCGTCGACCCGACCCGCCGCGACGCGAGCGCTTTGAATATT
The DNA here is from genome assembly GCA_022843525.1 of Methylocystis sp. Lineage (GTDB taxonomy): Bacteria > Pseudomonadota > Alphaproteobacteria > Rhizobiales > Beijerinckiaceae > Methylocystis. Next base: position 1,303 of record JALHNR010000178.1, read on the forward strand.
GCGCTCGGCGAGAACATAGGCAAAGGACTCGGGCCAGCCGCGACCAAGGCGCTGCAATCGGCCCTCGATAGCGGCAAGATCGCCGATGCGCGCGGCTTCGCGCAGTCCGTCATTCGCTACTTCGAAGGCGACCACGGCCGTCAGCGCGCGAAAGACACGAACGCCTTAGCGAAACAGGCAACCGATTTCTGGAAAGTCTCGCAAGGCAAGGTCGACGGCTCGGCGCTCTGGAATGCGATCGTCGAGAAAATGTCGCCCCAAGAGGCGATGGCGTTCCTTGGCGTGAAGCAGGGCTCCAAAGCCGCGTCTATCCTGTCGCAGCTATCGCAGTTGCGGGAATACGAGTCCGGGCTGTCCAGCGGCTCTGGCATTACGCAAAAGATCGCGCGCGAGCAACAGACCTCCCTTGCATCGGCGTTTGACCGCCTGAAGGCGACCGTCGAGGATACGAGCAATTCATTCGTCCAAGCGAATCAAGGTGTCCTGAAGTTCGGCGCCGGCGCGGCGCAGAGCGTTGCGAGGTTCTTTGGAGACGCGGACGAAGGCGCAAAGCGCGCCTGGACGGCCGCAGGCGGCGGCGCTGCGCTCGCAGGCGGCGCGTTCGGCGTCAAATCTCTTCTAGACCTCGTTCGGGGCAATTTCGGCTTATCAGCCGCAGCTACATCGCTTGAAGGCGCCGCCGCGGCACTCACGCGAGCGGCTGGCGTCATGTCGGGCTCCAAACTACCTGGCGAGGCGCCCGGCGCGGTTGCCGCGGTCGGCGCTGCGAAGAAATCGCCATGGGGCGCGCTCGGCGAGATGGCACTGCTGTATTCAGGATTACAGCTTTATCGTGAGAAGACGGCCGAATATTTCGGATGGACCGACTCGAAGCGCAAGCAGTGGGACGACAATATCAACGCGCGCGCATGGGATGAAATCAAACGCTATATGCCGAGCGGCCGGCGCACGTCGGACTTAAGCGACAATTTGCCCGCCTATGACGCCGATCGCCTCAGCGCCGCGCGCTCTGCTCGCGAAGGCGCACTGTCGCGGTTCTCAGGGCTCGAATCCTTGCGGAGCGCGGCGCGTGACGGCGCGCGTGAGGGCTCACTGTCGGCGCTCTTTACCGGCAAGGATAACGTGCTCTCGCATTCGTTCGCGGCGGGCGGCGCGGCTTCGCAGCCCCAACAAGTTGAAGTCGGCGTTGAAGGAAACGTGCGGGGCGCCGTCGATATCCATCAATCGCTGCGCATCGATCCGTCGCCTTTGTTCATGGCGAAAATGTCGGAAGCGCAACACGCGGTCGCGCAGGTTCAAGGCAGCATAATGAAGCTCGGCCGCACGATGACCGGAGGGGGTAATGCTCCCGCTCGATCCGGCGGAAGCGTCTTGGCTCCGGCGCCCGCGCCATTGAAGCTATAACGGGAGGTGGGGCGCAATGAGCTTCGTCAATGGCAACTGGCGCGCCGGCATGGCGCGCGTCTCGCAATCAATCAATGATGCGTTCGGCGAGCTTGTCGAACTCACGCCTTGTCACGCGCGGCCGAACTATCCCGCCGAGCCTTACGCCGACAAGGCCGTAACGTTGTGCGGCGTGATCGCGCAGAAATCCCATCTCGGATTCGAGATGGCCGGGAGTCGTTTGAATGCGCGCGTTGAAACCGCTCCCTTGTGCGCCAGCTTTTCTCGCCTTGATTTGCCGTTCGCGATTCATCACGGCGACCGGATCGTTCGTCGCTGTGATGGCCAAATGTATGAGGTTTCGAGTGTGAGCGACGACGGCGTTTCGCGCGTCGAGTGTGAGATTCGATGCTTGGGGAAGCCGCAGCCATGACGATCGGCGAATTATCTGTTACCGCGCAGATCGGCGTTGCGATCGTGACGGCGTTTGTTTGGTTTCTCGCGACCTGCTTCTTTGGTGGCGTCGTCATTGGGGCCATTCAAGTCGTCAGCTACATGCGCACGCCACGCGATCTGCGCGCGCAACGATTTCCAGAAATTTCCAAGTTTCGCGGTTAGCCGGGCGCACTCCAACGTCGCGCTTGACGGCGAACCTGCGGGCGGAGCCCGGCGCGTTGCAAACGAGCGCAGTCATGCCGCTCACAGGATCAAGCAAATCTCCGATAAAGGTGGGGGAGCGCCGCTGGCCGAAAGGTTGGCGGCGCTTTTTTCGTCTCTAGTCTTTGTTGCGTGAATGTTGTGATATGTAGAAGCGAGGCATATACAAGTTATAACAAAGTAGTTGTCAGACGTAATCTTGACTATGTTACGCGCATAAACTAATAAGCTTCAGGCCGTCACCGAATAGCGAGCCGGAAAGGAGCTTGGGGCGATGAGCAAAACATCCGCACGTGTCGCGCCAATCGATCGCGCAGCCGTAATGCGCGCCGCTCATAGCCTCTATCGCCGCCGGCTATTCGACACCTTCGGCGATGCGCTCCGGTATGCGTGGCGCGTCGCGAAGGACCGTCGCGACCTCAGACTTGCAGCTTGATAAAGGAGAAAGACCCAAATGAATTACGTTGAAGATCAAACCATCACGCCCGCCACCGTCATCGCCGACAAGCTCATACACGATCGCATGTTTGAAGCGCATTTCGAATGGACGACCCTTAATTCGTTGCCGTCATACAAGCGGCGAGAGGTTGAAGCATCGCTTGACGCCTACGACGAAAACCCGAATGCGCCAGCGTCGCGCCTCGCCGCGATCGTGAAGAAACATTTCCAAGAGTGTGCAACCCAGGTCGGCGGCGCGCTTCTAGACGACGCCGAAGAGATCGTTATCGAATGCGCTGAAGCCGCCTGCGTCGAGATCATGGCCGCAGTCACTAAGAGACAGCCATGACGCAACCTGTCATCACCCGGCGGGAAGCAATTGCGCGTGGCCTAGATCGCTATTTCACAGGCAAGCCGTGCCGGCGCGGCCACGTAGCGGAACGCACGATGCACAATGGTTGTGTCGTGTGTCAAAAAGCTCGTTGCTCGAATTACACGCGACCGACGTGCTCCGACGATTCTTTAAGTCCACCGGAGGAAGCGAGCGCGGCGTTGCTGAGTTTTGCGTCAAAGCTTGCCGAGTTGGATAACAGCATCGCTGGCGAGCGAGAACGGCTGTTGCAGGCGTTCAATGATGGTTTGAGGTTATCCCGGTTCGAGTTTCGTATGTTGGGGCTTCTGAAAAAGATCGGCGCCGTTAAACAGGCGGCGGATGCCTGTATCGGTGAAACACTATAACGCCTTGACGCGCGCTCCGCCGTCAGACTAATCAAAGCCTATCGACGCTGCGCTTCGCGCCGCTCCGCCTCGCGCTGCATCGCACGGCAACGCTACTCGACGCAACGAAGGCCCTGCCAGCAATGGTGGGGCCGTTTCGTTTGAGCAACGGTTATGATGCGTTCGGTGGAGGGGAATCGATGCTTGGATCGGCGCGGGCGACAATTGCCCTGGCTGCGTTTCTTCTATCGATCGGCGCCAGCATGGCGGCAGACAACGCCGCGTGCTGGGGCGACCCGTCAATGGAGCAGATGTCATGCACGGAACTGACTGAGCGGTTCCTGTCTAGGCTCAAGAACGTGAGCCGAGCTAGGCTTGTCGCGCTCATGAAAGCTGAAGGCGTTCATCTCGACAAGGACCGTCCGAAGTCGTGGCACTTCATCAGCAACGCCAAGCGCGGGGCAGGGGCATATACCGGCAACCTCAATGTGACCATAGAGGGCGACCGGGTTGTGCTGGTCCGGGCGATGATTGACGTGGATCATGGGCGCCCCATCGAATATGTGTGGAACGCCGCGCTACAAGCGGAGTGCTCTGATTTCCCGAAGTCGCACCTCCCGCGATGCAATTGATGTGATTATACCCGCCGTTGGTAGACGTAATTTGGTGGGGCCTGCATAGGTAGGCCAAGCTGATTCATCCGCCAGCAAAACCCTACGTCGAAAATCACGCCTTCGTTATCTCGATAGCGAATATACCCATAGACGCACGGGACAACCTCGCCATTCTTGCGTTGCTCGCTCTTAGCAACAGAAATGAAAGGCGCCGCTATAATACTGGGGAAACTAAATCTTCCGTCCGGGACTATCGGCTCCGTCTCTGGCCTGATATGCGTGTATACTGGACATTCTGGAATGTCTTTTTCGTCAGTGTATTCAATACAACTTTCAATAACAACGGCTGCTGTTTTCCCGATATTTGAGCATGTCACGACAATGTTCGGACCGGTAGAGTGAAATTCAATAAAATGAATCAACGGCATGTTTTGTTTTACAAGAATTTCGGCAGAATGCCGCGCTGCAAGAGCCGATTCTTTCGCAGCATCGGCCGATATCTTCGTGTCGGCAAGGCTTTCGCGCATTAGGCGAAGCTGCCAAAAGAACAAGGCCAATTGCAGGAAAGATGCGGAGGCTATGGCGGCCGTGAGGTATGTTATCGCCCGATCAAGCCCCGGCTTTTCGTTAGCTTCATAATCGTCTCTGCGGACTTCGTTGACCGTCTTTTCCCCCGGCAAGACCTTCGTAGGTCCAGCCTGTAGCTCGCCGATATTCCCACTTGCGGCGTCGCCACCTGACTTCCCCATGGCGGCGGTTGAACTGAGAAAAAGGAATGCGCCAACGGTCACGACGGCCATTCGAAAGCAACGCATTCCCATTTCCAATTTTGCGAGCGACGCCTGTGGCAAAGCCCACAAAACCCATTTCAGCAAATGGTCAATCATCGTCATCGGTCACTCACCCCTGCGCCCGATACCGCGGCCAGTCTGGCATTAAATGCACGTCGCGCGAGCCGCACGCCGAACAGACGTAGCGGCGGGACCTCGCCAAGTGGATAAAAGGAAGCTCTGCGACGTTCCGCAGCGCATCGAATGCGATAACCCCGCAGCGTTGGCAAGCTCGATTCAGGCAAAACGCGCGAGCGCCGCGGACGCCTTGGCTTTGCAGGTCGGCGATCGTGGGCGGGTTGGGGCGCATAGGTGATATTTGACGGGCCGCCTCCCATCGTTGCAAATTGCAACGATGGCCACCCAAAAAAGCGGAATCGGTAAGGGCCAAAAAAAAAACTTACCCCGGCGGTGTGCTGAGCAGGGACGCGCCGGGGCTTACGGCGAAAGATAATAGTGCAAGCCATAGACTGTTGCAAGACCGTTGCAGAAAAGTTGCCAGAGAATCAGCCACTATGCCGAGTTTCGTTAACAATCTCGCCCCACAACGATTTGCAAAATATCGAATTTGGGCAGGTGGAGACGACGCTCTTGCTCGGCGCCTTTACGCCAAAAACATCGAGGTTGCGGAGGCATTTTACACCCCGCTTCATGCCGTTGAAATCACGTTACGAAACAAGGTGGATATAGCGCTTCACAACAGCTTTAGCGATTTCTGGTTTGATGATAATCAGGTTGTATGCGTGCCATATATGCAAGATAAAGTTGCGCAAGCTCGTGGCAAGCTTCGCCGGATAAGCACCGACCTAACACATGGCCATATTATCGCAGAATTGACCTTTGGTTTTTGGAGCGGAATGTTCAGCAAAGGGCAAAACCATCTGTGGGGCCGGCATCTGCGACAAATCTTTCAAGGTCATACCCATTTACAGCGCAAGGATGTCGCGCGGAAACTCAACGATATTCGAGACATTCGCAATCGCATCGCGCATCACGAAGCTATAATTCATCTTGATCCCAATAAAGTGCACCAAGAGATTTTGCAGATTACAGAATGGCTTTCACCAGACGCGGCCGCGTGGGCACGCGGGCAGTGCCGCTTGGCGCATGTGTGCCCGGCCGCACCCATCATCATAAATGGGGCCGTCAATTCAGGGGTGGTGATGCACATTTGATTCGCAGTCGCCCGCGCAATACTCGCCCCAATCCGCCATCAGTTCCCGACGCTTATCGAACAGGTCGCCGCGCCTGTAAGCCGCCTCGACTGCGTTCCCGATCGAATGCGCCAAGGCCATCTCGACGACGTGATTCGGGTAATGCGTCGTCTCTGCGGCCCAATCCCTGAAGGTTGAACGGAAACCGTGCAAGGTTTCGGTTCGCCCCAAGCTCCGCAGCACTTTCACGGTCGCCGTGTCCGTCAATGGGCGGCCGGTTCCTTGGCCGGGGAAGATCAAGCCGCCGGACCTTTCCGCGAGGGGCGCCATTTCCTTCGCTATCTCGACGGCGCGCCCAGGCAGCGGGACGCGATGCGCGACTCGGCCTTTCATTCGTTCGGCCGGGACCGTCCAAACGCCTTTCTTTAAATCGAACTCGCTAATATTCGCGCCACGCGCTTCCGCGCTGCGCGCCGCAGTCAAGATCGTGAATTCCAGACACCTCGCCGCCATGCTCTCTCGCTGGCGCAGCGCGCACATCAGGGCAGGGACCTCGCCGAATGGAACGGCGGCGAAGTGCTTCACGCGCCGAGCTTTCGATATCGTCGGCAACAGGTGTTGCAAGTTTTCCCGCCAGACCGCCGGATTGGGCGGCGAGCGCAGGCCGCGCGCGGTGGCCGCCGACAGGATACGCTCAATCCGCATTCGGACGCGGCGCGCTGTTTCGGCCTTCGTCGCCCAAATCGGCTTCAGGATCGTCAGCACCTCGTCAACGCCGATTTCAGCGACCGGCATTTGACCGACAGTCGGATAGGCGAAAAGCTCCAGCGACCGGCGCCATTGCTCGCGGTGTTTCGCGTTGCTCCAGCCCGCCTCATTCGTGCGCATAAACTCTTCGGCGAGGCTCTTGAAGGTGACCTGCTTGGACGCCTCTCGCTTCCGGCGCTCTCGCGTTGGTAGCCTTTCCTCTAACGGATCCGCGCCCTTCGCAATCGATAGCCGTATTTCGGCTGCCCGCGAGCGCGCTTCCGACAAAGGGACATAGAAGGCGGAGCCCAGGCCCATTTCGCGAGCGCGTCCGGCCTTCATATATCGAAAGGCCCAATTCTTTGAGGTTTCGCTCGCGACGATCAGATAGAGCCCGCCGCCGTCGCCGTGCTTTCCAACCGGCGCGCTTTTCACAAAAGAGGCCGACAGTTTGTGCAGTCCGCGAGCCAAGGAATCGTCCTCCAAACCCCACAACGATACCCACAAAACGGATTGGCGCAAGCGGGACGAAGTTGGACGGAACTGGACGATAGACGCGCAAAAACCCCGATAAAACCGGCATATTTGAACTTAGCTGGACGGGTTGGGATTATTTTTTGGCGGAGACGGTGGGATTCGAACCCACGATAGGGTTTCCCCTATAACGATTTAGCAAACCGTCGCCTTCAGCCTCTCGGC
>JALHNR010000179.1 GCA_022843525.1 Methylocystis sp.
GATGGCCCGGCGACGCCGTTCTATGCACAGAAAACGGCCGCCGCTCAGCTTGACGGATCGTTTAAAGCCGCGTCTCTTTTGGAGACTGCGTAAGCGCCTGCGATTACATAGCTTTTTTGCTTATTGATGGAGCGGCAAATGGATTTTGATCGCGTCAATCGGGAAAGTCTTGTCCACCATCTGCGCGACGCCCTGCCCCTCTCCGCTCGTCCCCGGCCGACGCTCCTCGCATTTCTGCGCGCGCGCGGCGCAATCGGGCGAAGCGCGCCGCGGCTCGTCGTCGTCGACATCTTCGATGCGGGCGGAACGCAGGGTCTAATGTGCCGCTTCGAGATCGCTGACGAAATCGACGCCCCTAGTTTCGTTGCGCCGTTGACGCAACTTGCGCTCGATCGGAGATACCCGCTGGCACAACGGCTCGCCGTGCGTCGACGGCGTGCGCCGCGCACGGAGGTGGTCTAAGACGACCGCACCTATGTTGTCTCGACCCGTACGCCGCCTGCAGCGAACGTCGCCGTCAGCATTCCCGGAGTCGCGTGCGCCCGTCCGCACCTCCCCTCGCGATCGACGAGAATGAGACCGCCGCGGCCGTCCACTCTGTCGACCAGATAGCGTATCGCCGCGTGAGCGGCTTCTTCAGCCTGCATCGAGCGAAATTCGACGAAGCCGGCGGCGGTGCGCGCCAGCGCCGTGCGAATGAAATCCTCGCCGACGCCAGTGCAGGACACCGCGCAACTGACGTTATCGGCGAAAGTGCCCGCGCCGATGAGCGGCGAGTCGCCGACGCGGCCGAAACGCTGATTCACCAGGCCGCCGGTTGACGTCGCCGCCGCAAGATCGCCGTTGCGATCGCGCGCGACGGCGCCAACCGTACCAAGTTTCGCATTCGTTGCATCGGAATGATCGAGCGCGGTCTCGTGCTTTCGCTTCGCCTTGGCGAGTTGCGCGACGCGTTCCTCCGTCCGGAAATAATCTGCGCTTTCGAACGTTAACTGCTGCTCTCGCGCGAAACGCGCGGCGCCGTCGCCGACGAGCAGCACATGGCCGCTCTTGGCCATGACCTCATATGCAAGGCGCACCGGATTTCTGACGCCGCGAACCGCGGCGACGGCGCCTGCCTTGAGGGTGCGCCCATCCATGATCGACGCATCGCACAATGCGGCGCCTTCGGCGTTGAGCACGGAACCCCGACCGGCGTTGTAAAGCGGATCGTCTTCGAGCAGCGCGACGCAGTGAACGACTGCGTCTACCGCCGACGATCCCCCTGCAAGAAGACTGGCGCCCGATTCAACGATCGCGCGCAAGGACGCCTCGTAACGATGCGGATCGCGAATCGCGCCGGCGCCGCCATGGATCATCAGAGAAACGTCAGTCATCGCCCGACTCGCCGCTTGTCGATGCATGCGCCGCCTGCGCTATAGTCTTGCCTCGCAAACCTTCGGAGTGAACGCCATGCGCAACACATTGCTTCTTTCCTTGATCTTCGCAGCCCTTGTCGCGCCGGCGGCGTCCGAGACGTCGATCATAGGCAATAAGGACGGAAAGGATATCGTGACGGTGCGCGTCGGCGAAGCCTCACACTCCAAACAGGCGCTTCCGATCTTCCCTGGAATTTCTACAAGGACCGCCGGCGCAAAGGGGTTGTCGTTGCTAAAAGTCGTCATTCCTCCCGGCGGCAAGGCGGAGGCTCATACTCATAGGGGGCATGAGTCCGCAATTTATCTCATGCAAGGCCGCGTCGAGACGCGCTATGGCGAAAATCTTGAAAAGAGCGTCGTGAACGTCGCCGGCGATTTCATCTTCATTCCGCCTGACGTGCCGCATCAGCCGGTGAACTTGAGCGACAGCGAAGCAGCGATCGCAATCGTCGCCCGCAACGACGGCGACGAACAGGAGCATGTCATTCTCCATCGCAAGAAAAAATAGCGAGGCCTGATCTATATAGTCATCGCAAACTGCGCCTTAACGTCTTGAAAGCAAGCATACGGAAACAGCCGTCGAGACTTTCCCTCCAAACCATTCATTTGCAGGAGGACAAAGCTCGCGAAAGCGCGCTTATGAAGCCCCATGTTGACTATCGCCCCATACGCCTTCTGGAGGCGTCATGAAGGCTCAATGTCGATGCGGTTTAACAACGGCCATGACGCTGAAACCGAAAAATTGCAGGCGATGACGCAAGAGCGTTGCGCCTTTCAAGACGCGCCAACGTATGAGGCGCCCACTCAGACATAGCGCTCAGGAGTAGTTCCATGCCTCGGTTTGCGGCCTTCCGAGACGATTCCGCCCTGGACCCCGGTCTCTCAGCGCAGAACGCGTTTGTTCCTACATCGGCAAATCCGCCGCGCAACGCGCGCATCTTGATCGTCAGCGACATGCGCCTGTTCAGCGAGGCGCTTGGCTTGCGTCTTGGGCAGCATCAGGGGATGTCCGTTGTCGGCGTCGTCGAGTGTGACGCCGCGCTGGCGGTTGCGGCTGATTTGGAACCCGATATTGCTTTGCTCGACGTCGGCGAGTTGGAAGGCCTCGCGATCGCGCAAGGTCTCGCCACACAGCATCCCGATTTGCAAATCGTCGCCATCGGCGCGCCGGCATCAGCGAGCCCAGCATTGGCGGCCGCCTGTCCATCGATCGTCGGCGTCATTCCTCGCGAGGGGTCGATTGAAGACGTTGTCGAACTGCTTGAGCGATTGACAGCGACGCCCGCGATTCATCCCGTCGAGGAGCGTCGGCCTATCGGCAAGGAGTCGCTCTCGTCCGGCGTGGACGCGAAGGACGCGCTTACCGCGCGTGAGCAGGAAATACTGCAGCTGATCGAGCGCGGGCTATCGAATAAGGAGATCGCCCGTCGGTTACGCATCGAACTCGGCACGGTGAAGAATCACGTGCACAATGTTCTGCAGAAGCTGCAAGTGCGCGGCCGCGGCGAAGCGGCGCACTCGATGCGGAAGCGCTCCCCCGCACATGACGGAGAAGCGCTTCATTCGCCGATCGATCGGGGACCGCTCGTGCTTGCGACTAAATAAGTCCCGCGGCACGCAGCTGCATCATACGCTGGATGATCGCTGGATTGACCCTTTGCATCATCGCAGGATCGATGGCCCACGGCGCTGGCGCGCTCAGCGGAGCAAATCCGTCGATCATCGCGCCCGCGGGCGCCAGTCCCGCGTTCGCCGGCGCAGCCGCGCCCAAAGGCTGAGCTGCGGCGAGACCGGGCGTGCGTTCAAAATCTGGCGCGCCGACGCCTTCGCGCGCGGCGTCACCGAGATAGCGGACGCCGGACGAGGCGAGCAGCGAGAAGAGCTGCGCAACACGTTGCTCGTTGCGCGCCGTCCGCGCTCCCGAGAGGAGCGGATGGTGCGCGAGAAGCAGCGCCGCCATGCCGGTGACGTGAGGCGTCGCCATCGAGGTGCCGTCCCAGGCCGCATAACCCCCGCCAGGCACGGTGGAGACAATCGCCACGCCAGGCGCGGCGACAGTGATCTGCGGCCCAAAGCACGTGAATTTCGGCGAGAACATCGTCCCCGCGACAAGTTGCGGAACGACGGTCTGCGCGTGGTAGCTGTCAGAAGGAAACTCGTCGAGTTTGCCCATCGCGGCGACGGTCAGCACCGTCGGCAGCATGCCGGGAAACTGCACAGGTCCGCTGGAGTTTCCGGCGGCGACGATGCAGGCGACGCCGCTTTGGCGCGCTTCGGAAATTTTCTGGGCGACGAGTTCGGAAGGATCGCCGCTGCCAAGGCTCATATTGACGACGTCGAGCTGCCGTTCGATGCATTCGTCGAGCGCGTCAATGAGATCGCTGAACCGTCCGCCGGGAAACACTTTCAACGCGTGAACTTCCGCCCTCGGCGCAAAGCCGCGAATGCCGGCGACGCCATCGGAGGCTGCCGTAATGATTCCGGCGCAATGCGTTCCATGGCCGATTTGATCATTCGACCAACTCGTCTTGTCGCCGCCATTGGTGAGATCGGCGCCGCGCGTCACGTGGCGCAGTTGCGGGTGCGCGCTGTCGCAACCTGAATCGATGATGCCGATCTTGACGCCGGCGCCGGTGAATGAAGGACCGAGCCGGTCGAGCTTCATCAGGCGCTGGCCCCAGCCGACCATCCCGTTTTGGGGAAAGCCGTTGAAGCGTTCCGTCAGCGGACGCAATTGCACCGTGTTCATGGCGCCGGCCTGAAGCGCTGGCGCGCGGAGCATACGATCCCAGTGATCGGCGGCAGGTTTGACGTAAATCGCCTGGATGGTCTCGATCGGACCGCCGAACACGGTCACGACGACTTCGCCGCGCTCATTGGTGACGCCTTGGCCCGGAAAGCCCTGCCCATAGACATAGACCGTCGCCTTGGGCAGCGGCTTGCCGCCAACGCCGACGACGCGCAGCTGCACGTCGACTCCGACGCCTGCCGCAATCGGCATGGCTCCGTTGAAGTCGAAAGGACGGAAATCGTCCGACGCGCGAAGAAAGGCGTCGCGCTCCACGATGACGTTGGGCGGCGCCGACGCCTGCAGCGCTGCGCCGCGCGCAGGGTCCATCTCGGCGACGAGAATTTCCGGCGACTGCGAAGAGGAGCCGCCAGCAGAAAAGGCGGTGAGCCCGCGTGGCTGAATCCGCCGCACGATCTTTACGTCGGGGAGCGCATTGGCGAGATCCATGGCCGAAGCGGGCGCGAATCCGGGCACGCGCCGCGAGGCGATCATAAAGCGCTCGGTCGGGGCTATCGCCATCGGCTCGACCCGCACTTCGGCGCCATTCGTTGACGGCGCGGGCGGCTCTGGGTTGTGGCCATTCGGCGCAGGATTGCTATTGTCGGGACCAGCCATGTCGACTCTCCTAATAAAATCGGGCCAGCCTGCGCATCGCCATGAAGGACGCGCGCCGGCGCTAAAATGGTTTCAGCGGAGCGTTTGGTTCGATGATCAGGGTCGCGCCAAATTGTTCGCGCAAGTGACTTGCGCTCGCCGCAGGCAAAGCGACGACCAGCCTGGGTTGACCGGCCTTGCCGGCGCGCTGAAGAATTGCGGCGCCGGGAACAGACTGCATCGCCTGTTCGAAAGCGGCCAAATCCCCTGTGCTCGCCGCGTTGCGGGGCGCCACCAAAAATTGATCGTTGCCGTTCGTTGCGCTCATGATTTCGCGATCCTGATCTCTTGAGGGCTTCCGGGCCGATGAATCGGCCCGGAAGCGGCAGCAGATCATCGTTCATGCGTCGCGTCGATTGCGTCGCTCAGACGTCAGCCGTACATCGGCGCCTGCATCTGCGGCACGTAGTAGACGGGCTGCGGCGCGGCGTCGAAGGGCAGGAAGCGCTGAGCGAGTCCGCCCACCGTGCCGCCGATCGTCTGACCGAGTCCGGCGTTGCCGAAGCGCCCGCCAATGAACCCGCCGAGCGGCGCGCCGATCGCGCCAAGCGCATCGCCGACGATGCCCTGCGGCGCAAACACAGGCGCAGCCGTCGGGGGGACATAATAGGTTCCAGCCTGTGGGCCAGCTTCGAACGGCAGGAAGCGCTGAGCCAGTCCGCCCACCACATTGCCAACCGTCTGGCCAGCGCCGGCGTTGCCGAAGCGTCCGCCGATCCAGTTGCCAACCCGGCCCCCGACCGCGCCGAGCGCATCGCCGATGAAGCCCTGCGGAACGAAAACCGGCTCCGCCTCGAACGGCAGGAAGCGCTGAGCGAGACCGCCCACCGTGCCGCCGATCGTCTGACCGAGTCCGGCGTTGCCGAAACGGCCGCCGATGAAGCCGCCAAGCGGCGCGCCGATCGCGCCAAGCGCGTCGCCGACGATCCCCTGAGGCGCAAATCCGGGCGCAGCCGTCTGCGGGACGTAATAGGTCCCGGCGTAGGGCTGCGGGCCGGCCTCAAACGGCAGGAAGCGCTGGGCAAGACCGCCCACCGTGCCGCCGATCGTCTGGCCGAGACCGGCGTTGCCGAAGCGGCCGCCGATGAAGCCGCCAAGCGGCGCGCCGATCGCGCCGAGCGCGTCGCCGACGATCCCCTGCGGCGCAAATCCGGGCGCAGCCGTCTGCGGGACGTAATAGGTCCCGGCATATGCTTGCGGGCCGGCCTCAAACGGCAGCAGTCCGCCGAGCACGCCGCCCGCGACGCTTCCGATCTGCCGACCAAGATTCTGGTTGCCGAGGGCGCGGCCAAGCGCGCCGCCGCCTAATCCGCCGAGCGCGCTGCCGAGCGCGCCGCCGATGAAGCCCTGCGGCGCAAACATCTGATCGACAACCATGCCCATCGGCGCGACCGACGGCGTTGCTCCGTTGTAAGCCATTTGCATATCTGATCTCCCAAAGGGTCAAAGGAATCTGCGTCGCTCAAATGCATGTCGCATTCGCTCGTCGACGCAGAGCAAACGATAAGTCCTTTGGGAAACCCGATATATGGATCGTTGGGCACAGTTGAGGATACATGCGCGGCGAACGCCTACGTTTCCCGATCACATCGAATCATGTGATCGATAAGGCATCGCTCAACAGCAAAATGCTGGAGCAGTCTATCATCGAAAAAGCCTGCCGACTTTTTCGGAGCCTGCTCTGGCGTAAAACAAAAATCACTAAGGCGCGGCGTCATCGAACAAGTGCCACAGCGATTTTTGCAGCTTACGGCTCGTAATATGCGCGCCGGCGGCGCGGCGCTCAAGAACGAGTTTCTCGTCGTGAAAATCTTCCATGCCAATGCGATGGCCGACGCTGATCACCGTCGCGCCGGCAAGATCTTCATTGAACAGGCGCAGCATCGAAACCTGACTCTCTTCGTCAAGCGCCGACGTCGCCTCATCCATGATGATGATCTGCGGCCTTTGCAGCAAGAGCCGAACAAAAGCCGTTCGCTGCCGCTCGCCGCCGGAAAGCATTTGGTCCCAGCGCTGCGCTTCGTCAAGATGCCTGACAAGATAACCCAAGCCGCATCGCCGCATCGCGCCTTCAATCATATCGTCGGTGATTTCCTTGTCGGAAATTGAATAGAGCATGGCCTGACGAAGCGTGCCCAGAGGGATATACGGCTTCTGCGGCACAAAGGCGATGTGCGCGTCTTTCGGCAAGAGGATGCGCCCTGAACCCCACGGCCATAATCCGGCGAGGGCGCGAACAAGCGTGCTCTTTCCCGTGCCGCTCGGCCCCGCCACGAGCAGCTTTTCGCCAGTGGGAATGACAACGTTCGCGCCGGCAATCACGACTCGGCCATTGCGATGCGCGACCGCGAGATCTTCCAGGTGAATCGCGTCGTCGTCGCTGACGCCGAAGTCGATGAACTCCTTCTCCTCCATGATGACGGCGACATCCAGACTCTCGAGCGCTTCCGCGAGTTCGTCGACCCGGTTGGCTGAGGCCATCCACTCCGCGACGCGCACCGAATTGTCGATGAACCAGTTGAAGGCGATCTGCACCGACATGAAAGCGGCGGTAAGCTGCATGACCGCGCCGAGCGTGAAAGCGCCCGTAAGATATTTGGGCGCGACGAGCACGAGCGGGATCAAAGGCACCAGCGCGCCATTGGCGCTCTGCACGGTGGCGATGACCCCGTTGCGATGGATCTGGCGAATCCAGGCGGCGACAACGCGTCGATAGTTCTGCAGGACAGAACTCAATTCGTCGGCGTCGCCGCGAATGAGCGCAATGCTTTCCGCGTTCTCCTTCAGCCGCGTGAGCTCGGCGAGGAACTGCGCTTCAGCTTCATTCTTCTGCGCAACGGCCGGAACCAGCGGACGGCCGGCGAAGTAGGCGAAGCCGCCGGCGATCGTCGCATAAGCCACTGCGGCGAAGCCGAGATATCCTGGCAACACGAGGCGCGCGCCAAACAGATTAAGCTCCAGGGCGCCGCCAACGGTCCACAAGACCCCGACGAAGGCCAATGCCGTCGCCAGCGCGGTCAAAAAGCCGACGGCGAATTCGACCAGCGGCTCGACGGCAAGTTGCACGTCCTTGGCGATCCGGTATTCCGGCGAGGTCTGCTCGGCTGCGGCGATCTCGAGACGGTAATAGCGTTGGTCCTCGAGCCACCAGCCGGCGAGTTTCTTGGTGAGCCATTCTCGCCAGCGCATCTGCAACGTCATGCGCGCGACAAGCGTTCCGCTAATGGCGAGGCCGCTGAACGCGACGAGGGCGGGCAACAGCAGCGTCGCCCAACTCAACGCTTCGACGTTCTTGCTTTCGAGCGCGTCGAAAAACTTGCGGTTCCATTCGTTGATGCTGAGCTGCGCCCCAAGCTGCAGCGCGATGCAAAGAGCGACCAACCCGGTCTGAGTCCATGCCCGTCGGCTGGTCTCGCCGGCCCAAAATCGCAGAGCAAGGGCGCAGAACTCTCGCCAACGCGCCCGAGCAGCCCTCGGCGCCTCTGCAGCTACGTCTTCTGCTATAGCTTCACTATTCACAGTCAAAGAGCCCTCTCGGCTCGAGCGCGCCGAAAGCGATGAAGGCTCTTCTCGAGCGGCTCAGCGGAGCCTTGACGCGCGTATCTTATATGGCGCGGCGAAACCGCTAGACTTCAGCTCTGAAGGGCTTTTCGGGAAACTTCGGGGC
>JALHNR010000180.1:0-2284 GCA_022843525.1 Methylocystis sp.
GAGACGCCGAGCGCCGAGCGCACGATCGCCGCCGCGTCGATCAGATCGCGCCAGCAGGTAATCTCCCCGCTCTTGCCGTAATCGACAATGTCGGGGCAGGCTTGCAGCACCATGCCGAGCGGATAGGTTCGCGTCGACGACGCTTGCCGTTCCCCAATTTTCGAACCGCGACTCTCGGTTGTTGAAGCCCCTGCACTGTCCGCTTCCGGCTCTTCCGGCATTAACCCGGACGGTTCGGCCCTGCCTTCTCGAAGGCTAGGTTCAAGATCAGGAATGTTTGTGATTTGATTCTGTATATGGCGCTCAGTCTGAGACTCATTGGCGCTTCTTTTTTGCTGTTTTACGTGAGTTTCCAATAGATTCTGGATTTCGGCCGCCAGGGCCGCCAATTCCCCCGCCAAAGCCTCCAGCTCCGCCCGTCCGAGGCTTCGCGAATAGCGCGCCGAAAGGGCCTGGTAGCGCCCGTAAAGGCCTTCCCAGTCGCCAATCTCCTGCCCGTCGATCGAGACCAGCGCGAAGCGAACGCCCTCCTCGATGCCGGTCTCGATCATCTTGACGATGTCGCGCCGAACCAACGTGATCTTCTCGCGCAGCAGAGCGATGGCGCGGTTTTCAATGCGCACTTCTTCGGCGAGGTTTTCGATCTCGGCCGCGCGCGCGATCAGCGGCGCAAGATCGAAGCCGAAGGCTTCCGCGATCTCACCCCCCTGCCCGCGCCGTGCGAAACGTTTGCCGTTTGGGGAGTCCCGCCGGATGATCAGCCCCGCCTCGACGAGCGAGGCAAGATGCCGGCGCAGCGTCGCCGGCGCCATGCCATGCGCGCGGATCGAGAGCTCCCGGTTCGACGGAAACACAACGATCCCAGGCGCAGGCGAATCCCCTTCCTCTTCCCCGCCGACGCCCCCTGGCAGCGTCAGCGCCGTTTCCTGGTGGAAGCTCAGCAAGGCGTGCAGGACTGACAGCGCCCGATCGGTAACGCCGAGCGGTCCCTTGGCTTCCGTGAGCGCTCGAAACAGTCGCCATTTATGGACGACGGTTTCGGAGGCGTCGGGTTTTGCCGCGAAATCCCGCGTCGCCGCCTGCGTCGCCACCATGGCGAGCGACAACGGCCGCCGCCCAAAGGGCGTCGTTGAATGTGTGCGCATGAGCTTTTGCCTCGTTCAGGCAAAAGAAATCTGCTCGCCGAAACGGCGCCGACTCTTGACAGCGATTCGCGGAAGTGTGATTCTCTAGGTGCGAACTATGAGAAGGGCTTCCGGGCGATGTTTCGGGGGCCTTTTTCTTTTGTCGTAACCTCTATCGTTGTTGACGAAACGCTTAACTCGTTACTCGGCGAGCATGCGCTTGCGCGCCCTTCGCTCGCAACAAAACTAACCGTCGCGCTGACTCACCTGAAATGCCTTAAGCAAGGCCGGCAGTTGCGCTACGACGTAAGCGCCAAACTCGGCGTCGACCGACTTGTCGACATTGATTCGCAGCCAACCCGGATCTTCGTCGACCCGCGCGATCTTTCGTCCATCATGGTCGATCCACGATGTCGTTTTCGCCTGCGCGTTCTTGGTAGCAAGCGCCGCGAATACGGCTGCGAAGCGCGAATCAGAGTCGAGCTTCGCAAAGTCCGCCTCGTTACAAATGCGCGACCACGACTTGCTCGCCCGCGGCACCTTCAGGTGCTCTGCAAGGTCCATCCACCGACGCCGGCCCGCTTTGGGCGCCGCCCCGATCGCTTTGACGAGTTCGTTGGGCAATGCTTTCCGACAGGAAATCAGCCGCGACAATTCCGTCTTGTCGACGGCTAGAGCGGCCATAATCGTTTCGCGGCCAAAACCGCGATCTTCAAGAGAAACCGCGAACGAGGCGCGTTCGATAAAGGAGAGATCACGACGGGCGCTGTTCTCCTGGCCTTGAGCGATAACTAGTTCGTCATCACTCAGATTGCGAACGACCGCCCTTACGCGCTGTCCCATTTCTCGCAGCGCACGCAAGCGCCGATGGCCATAGGCGATCTGGTAGCGCCCTGAGACCTCTGGGTGAGGTCGAACCAGTATCGGAACCTGCTGCCCATGAGTGCGGATGGACGAGAGCAAGGACGCGCAGTCCGCTTCGCTTTCATCGAGACGATCCGTGACGAATGAGGCGTCGACAAGCGATGCATCGATTTCGACGACGTTCGCGCCAGAAAGTAGCCGTTGTTCGAGGGCCTTTGCCGCGTCGATATCCGCGGAAATCCGCTCCAAAGATCGACCCATAGCGCCGACCGCACCCCTATTTCCGAGTGTCGGCG
>JALHNR010000180.1:2294-8458 GCA_022843525.1 Methylocystis sp.
GCGGGCGGGCCCATTCTCGGAGTTGACCGCGGTCAACTCCTCCTCGTCCAAGCCCAGCAAGAGGTTTTTGCGCGCCATCCCTACCTCCCCCAAGCCGTTCGGATAAGCTCTTCGATTTCTCCGTTTACCGCGCCGAGCGCTTCAACCGCACGGTCATAGGTCGCGCGCGTAAACTGCTCTCGTGAAACTTCGTAGAGCGTTTGTTTGGTGATGCCCGCATCGGAAATTGCCGTGCTCTTCACCATCGACGACGTCAGCACCCGCTCGCCAAAAATTGAGCGCATGAACGCGACCATTTGGGTCTGCGGTCCGTCGGTGGGCTCGAATCGAGTCACCAGGTAACGCATCCAGTCATACTCCATGTTGCCGCCGGCCTTGGCGACAACAGAGAGAAGGTCTGAGGTCATAATCAAAAACTGACACATCGACATGAGGTCGAGCATCTGCGGATGTACGGTGATCAGGACGGCTGTCGCCGCGCAAAGCGCGGATAGGGTCAGAAATCCAAGTTGCGGCGGGCAATCCAAAACGACCACATCATAGTCGTCCGCGACAGTTCCAAGCGCTTGCGCGACGCGCGCGAAGAAGAGGGCGTCCCCCTCTTTCTTTTCCGCTAGGGCCTTCGGGCTCTCATGCTCGAACTCCATGAGTTCGATGTTGCCGGGGATAATGTCGAGGCCCGGGAAATAGGTCCGCCGGATAATCTCCTTAAGCTCACGGCGCGCGCTGTCGTAGCGGATCGCGCCGTACAATGTTTCGTTCTCGCCAATATCAAACTCGGGCTGATAGCCATGCAGGGCAGACAAGCTCGCTTGCGGGTCGAGGTCGATCGCCAGAACGCGATAGCCCTGCAGCACGAGGTATTGCGCCAGATGCGCCGCCGTCGTGGTCTTGCCCGAACCGCCCTTGAAATTGGCGACCGATATGACCTGTAGGTGTTCGTTCTTTCCCCGACGCGGCAAATAGCGCCGTCCCGCCTTGCCGCCTTCGTCAAGAAAGACGCGTAGCGCCTGAATATCTTCGAACGAATAGGAGCGCCGGCCGGTCGGGCCGGTCTCGGGCTGCGGCCCCTTGCCATCCAATGAGAGTTGTCGAAGATAACCATCGTTGATGCCGATCAGCTTGGCCGCTTCCCCGGAGGAGAACCGACGCAGGGTCTTGCGCGCTTCCGGCGGAAACAGCTTCTTGCGGTGGGCGAGCAGTTTTGCCGATAATTGTTGCGCATCGCCCGCGATCACCTCGTGAATCTCGGAAAGCGGGGGCGGCTGGATGGCGGGTTGAGATGCCACGGATCATGCTCGTAGTTACGGTTTAAGGTCAAACCTACGGGTGATTTGCGTGGCAAGTAGGCCCGATTCTCCTACTGTCCGCAAGAAAAATTGGGTTAACGAATGATTAACGCCCGATGCCGGTCGGAGATGGCGCAAGCGTGCATGTTGACCGCGGTCAACTAGCTTCGACTCATTTGAACCGCCACACCGGAATTCCCATCTTGCGCGCCTTGTCAGCAAGATTCTCGACGATGCCTGACCCGGGGAACACGATCACGCCGATCGGCAGTGTCTCGAGCATCACGTCATTGCGCTTGAAGGGCGCAGCGTTCTTGTGACGGCTCCAGTCCGGCTTGAAGGCGACCTGGGGAATCTTGCGATTGTCCGCCCAGCAGGAAGCGATCCGTTCGGCGCCTTTCGAGGCGCCTCCGTGGAGAAGGACCATGTCGGGATGCTTCGCATGGACCTTGTCGAGCGCGTCCCAAATCCGCCCGTGATCGTTGCATTCGGCTCCGCCGGCGAACGCGATCCGCGGTCCGCGCGGCAACAGCACTTGCGTCTCAGCGAGCTTCTTGGCGTTCAGAAAATCGCGGCTATCGATCATTGCAGCCGTCAGCGCGCGATGATTGACCTTTGAACCGGAGCGGGGACGCCAGACCGAGCCGGTCTCGGCCGCATAGAGTTCGGCGAGATGGTCGCGAAAGAATTCGAACGCGTTGC
The DNA here is from genome assembly GCA_022843525.1 of Methylocystis sp. Taxonomy (GTDB): domain Bacteria; phylum Pseudomonadota; class Alphaproteobacteria; order Rhizobiales; family Beijerinckiaceae; genus Methylocystis. The sequence goes on from JALHNR010000180.1 coordinate 4,286, forward strand.
GCCGCTCGGTGAGCGTCAGCCCTTGCGCGATCAATCGCTCCAATTCGACTGAGCGGATTTCCGATCCGTCCTGCTCGGCCTGCGACCGCCGCTGCGCGGTTTCGTTGTCGTCGAGATCGCGATCGATGCGCCCCGCCTTGCGATGAAAGAGGTTGACGAAAGACCAGAGTAGATCGGGCAGGTCGGCTTCGAGCCGCGTATTGAGAAAGAGATTCGAAAGCGACTCGGCGGCGGATTCGAGCGCTATTGATGCAAGGTCGGCGGAGGGGAGGGGACGTGGATCCGGTTCGTCGTCAAAGGGGCGATAACCGTGAAGCGCGAGTTCGTCGAGGCGATATGATGACGACGCTTCGCAAGGAGCGTCGCAGGGGGTGGGCGTGATGTCGAGATCCATGGCATTGCTCCTTCGCTTATGGCCGCGCCGATTACGGCCTGACAGCGATCATGAGCCGCGGGCGGATCGCGCCGCACCCGAAGGGTCGAAGCAAAGCGAAGAACGTTTCCCGCCGGCTTCTTTGGCGCGCGAGGAATGCCCGGCGCTTGAGCGTCGGGCAGGGGAAAGAAGTTGGCGGGAAGCGTTGCGGCAAGCGAGCCGCTTGTGGCGACATCGCTGCTCTCTCAGGCCGGCGCGCGGGCCCCTCTCTGCGAAGCATCTGCCTGATCGAAGAAGTCCACCGCGGAACGACCTTCGCGAGCACATCGATTTTTCAAAGCGCTCGGCACGAACTCGGAACGCTCGGCGCCGAACGGCGCGCTGAACTCATGATCGAGATCCGCGACACGAACGCGGTGGTCAAAGGCTCTTTCCGCCTCGAACTCATCGGGGCGCGAAGTCCGGCCGAGGCCTCGCGTCACGCAAATCTTTCTGCATCCCGTTGCCCCTGGTCGCCCTAGCGGCACGTTCCGTGCGACGCTGCGAAAAAGGAAGCGGACGTGAGAGACAATAAAGCAGCGGCGTTCGGCGGCGGGGCAATTATCGGAACGCTTGGCGGCTTGATAGGACTGAGAGGCGCCGAATTTCGCCTCCCGCTGCTTATTGGCGCTTTCCGGTTCCCCGCGCTTGAAGCGGTGATCGTCAACAAGGCGACAAGCCTTGTGGTCGTCGCTTCGGCGTTGCCTTTCCGGGCTGCTGCGGTGCCATTTGGCGAGGTCGCCGCCCATTGGTTGATTGTCCTCAACCTTCTGGCGGGAAGCCTTCTGGGCGCATGGTTTGGGGCAGGTTGGCAACCCGCCTGAAATCGGCGACTCTCTATCGCGTGAATGCCCTCCTGCTTGTGGGCATCACCGCCCTGCTGCTGTTCGGCCACGAGCCGCACGGGGGCGGGCAAGCTCTTGCGAGTGGAAATCTTCAACTCGTCGCGGGAGTGGCGGCGGGCTTCGTCATCGGGGTCGTCGCCTCGCTTCTCGGCGTTGCGGGAGGGGAGTTGCTTATTCCGACCCTCGTCCTGCTGTTCGGCGTGGAGATCAAACTTGCGGGAAGCCTCTCGCTCGCCGTCAGTCTGCCGACGATGATTGTGGGCTTCCCCGTTACAGCCGCGACCGCAGTTTTGCGGCCCTGGGACAAAGCCGCGCATTTGTCCTCGTCATGGCGCTCGGCTCGATCGTCGGGACGTTCGTCGGCGGCCGGCTGCTCGGCATTGTGCCGAGCGCGATTTTGCTCCCGCTTCTGGCCGCTATTCTCTTCGTTTCCGCCGTCAAAGTCTGGCGACATGGATACAGCGCGCCTAATTTCGCTTCGCGCCCACATCCAACATATCGAGGACGGGGCATGACGGCGCAGGGCCTCCGGAACAGCGAGCGACGGTCCTAGCGAGAATGCGCTCAAGCTTGGCGAGGTCGGCGAGTTTCGCTCGCACATCATCAAGGTGCGCCTGCGCTATCTCTTGCGCCTGGGCGCAGGACGCCTGCGACGGCTCCGCGAGAGCGAGCAGAGCGCGAATGTCCTCGATGCTGAATCCAAGCTCGCGGGCGCGGCGGATAAAGGTGAGCCTTCGGACGTGCGCTGCCTCATAAGCACGATGTCTGCTCGCCGTCCGCGCAGGCGGCGGCATCAGGCCGATGCGCTCGTAATAGCGCACGGTCTCGAAATTGACGCCCGCAGCCGCCGCGAGCCTGCCAATCGTCAAAGGCTGCATGGATTTTTTCTCTTGCACCCGTAGTCGCTACAGGGCGCAGGATAGCCCGACCATCAAGGAAGGGCGAGCCATGACCATCAACGACGCCGCGCAGGAGACGACGCCCGCCGTCGCTCCTCCTGCCACGCTTGCCGCCCCAACGTGGTTTGCAGCATTGGGACTTGTCGCGGGTCTCGGCGCGGTCGTCGCCTCATCATGCTGTTTTATTCCGCTCGGTCTCGCCGCGCTCGGCGCGGGCGCCAGCGTTCTCGGCGGCCTTCAAATGATCGCCGAATGGCATGTCCCGTTTCTGGTGGTCAGCGCCTTGGGAATTGTCGGGGGATGGGGTGCATGGTGGTGGAAACGTCCGGCTCCTTGCGTCTCCGGTTCGGCCTGCGCGTCACCGCAGCGATCGCGCGCAACGCTCGGGCTGCTCTTGTGCGCCTCGTTCATTGTGGCGCTGGCGGCGAGCTGGGGCGACATCGACCCGATGCTACTGAAACTCTTGAAGGGGCGGTAAGTGCAACTTCTCTCGACGATAACCTGCCCCTCTTGCGGCCATAAATCGACTGAAAGCATGCCAACGGATGCCTGTCAGTTCTTCTATGAGTGCAAACGCTGCGGGGCGTTGCTCAAACCCAAGGCGGGTGACTGCTGTGTCTTCTGCTCCTACGGCGACATGCCCTGTCCGCCGATCCAAGGGGCGAAAGAGCATAGCCGCTTCGCCGGATGTTGCTCGGGCAGATGAAGCTCTCCGTCGGTAGCTCGTGATCGGCCCATTGGCGTGCCGATCCTGAAACAGGTCCGTTTCAGCACAAGGCCCGCTTATGAAGCGCTTATGGGATTTAGGAAGCCAGCTGACGCCGAAGGCGTTCAGGTGAGCCGTCTCTCAAATCGCTATTAAAATCCTCGCCTCGCGCGACAATCATTTCGACATCAATGCCCGCGGCCTCAGCGCGCTCAGCAAGCTTGCGCGTGGCGCTTCGTCCGGCGCGATCATTGTCAGCCGCGATGACAAGGCGTCGCAGCCCGGCCGGAATCTCCCACGCCGCGAGATGCGCCGCCGAGAGCGCCGCGACCATCGGCGCGTCAGGCAAAACGCTTTTCAGCGAGAGAACGGTTTCGATTCCTTCGCCGATGATCGCGAAATCGTCGATGACGCCGAAGCGCACGCCATTTCCTAAAATGGCGCCGAGCGATCGGCGAGGAGAGGAGAAGTCTGCTTTGGCGTTGCGCGCCGGATCGAGAAATGTTCGATGAATTCCAGTGATCTCGCCGCTGTTGTCGGTGACGGCGGCGATGAGCGCCGGCAATTTGCGCGACAGCGACTTTCGATCTTCACGATAGATCAGCGACGGGTGATAGCGCAATGGCGCATCGCTCAGATCGCCGCTGATGTTCCGCGCTCGCAGATAGGCCTCGGCCTTTGTTCCACTAATCGGCCGCGACGCCGCCCAGATTTTGCGTGCGAGCGCGATCGTGTCGCATTCGCTTAAAATCCGACCGCGACTCTCGGTCGGCGTCACGTACGGCACCCGCAAAAAACGCCGCGCCTCGTCGAACGTGTCGCGAAAGGATGTAAGCCCTTCGCGCGCGCGGATAAGATCGAGCAGGTCGCCATGTTCTAATGTGGCCGAGTCAGTCCAACGTCCACGCGCGCCCTTGCCAGTGAGCGGCCCCTTGAGCCGCACATAAAGACTGCGGCCCTTATTGTTGTTCACGTCGCCAACGATCCAGTAATTGCCGCAACGGCGACCATTCGAGAGATAATGCCGGCAGACGGCCTCGACATTTTCGGCAAGTCTGCAAGACAGAGTTCGGGCGGGGTTTTCCATGATCGCCTCCCGCTCTGTTAAGAACTGACGCGGGTCGCGGGCGCGACGCGGAGGAGGGAATGGAGCGCAAGAAGGTTCTCGACGATTTTTGAAGCCTCATCGCCGAGCGGCACGAAGAGCCGCAGCTTCCAGACGATGATTTCGGAAACGAGACCCTGCGCCTTCAATCGGTCGACCATCGTGTCGGAGAAGCCTACGAGTTCGAGGCGCTGCCGGTTCATCAC
>JALHNR010000181.1 GCA_022843525.1 Methylocystis sp.
CTATTGAGGCCGCTCATGCTCGATGAAGTCCTGGCGCCCGCGCCGCCTGAGAATCTGCACAGCAGCAACGCGCCTGTTCAGGCGACGACGACGCGCTCGACCTGCCCCTATTGCGGCGTCGGTTGCGGCGTGCTCGCGTCCACAAATGACGCCGAGGTGATTGGCGATCCGGCCCATCCGGCAAATTTCGGCCGGCTCTGTTCTAAGGGCTCAGCTCTCGGCGAAACGCTTGGGCTGGAGGGGCGTCTTCTCCATCCGATGCGCCGTCAGTCTGATGGCGGTTTTGCGCGCGTGAGCTGGGATGCGGCGCTGGACGAGGCCACAGACGGATTTCGCCGCATCGTCGAGGAGCACGGTCCTGACGCCGTCGCCGTCTATCTCTCCGGCCAATTGCTGACCGAAGATTATTACGTCGCCAACAAGCTGATGAAGGGCTTCATCGGCTCCGCCAATGTCGACACCAATTCGCGCCTGTGCATGTCCTCCACGGTCGCGGGCCACAAGCGCGCCTTCGGCGCCGACGTCGTGCCGGGCTGTTATGAAGATCTGGACGAAGCCGACCTCATCGTGCTCGTAGGCTCCAACGCCGCCTGGTGTCACCCTGTTCTTTTCCAGCGCATCATGCGCAACAAGGAAGAGCGCGGCGCCAAGCTCGTCGTCATCGACACGCGCCGCACGCCGACGGCAGAAAGCGCCGATCTGTTTCTGCAGATCGCGCCGGGCGCGGATCAGGCGCTGTTTTGTGGCTTGCTTGTCCATCTCACAAAGGTCGGCGCTTTCGACGATGATTTCGTCCGTCGTCATACGGCGGGCCTGGAAGGCGCCCTGAAAGTGGCGCGGACCCTTGCGCCCTCGATTGAAGCGACGGCGGCATCGACCGGACTGCGCGAGGTCGACATCGCGTCCTTCTTCGATTTATTCGCGCAGACGCCGCGCACGGTCACTTGTTTCTCGCAAGGCGTTAATCAATCCGCGCAGGGGACCGATAAGGTCAACGCGATCATCAATTGCCATCTCGCCACGGGGCGCGTCGGCAAGCCCGGCGCGTCGCCGTTTTCGCTGACCGGCCAACCCAACGCCATGGGCGGCCGAGAGGTCGGCGGACTTGCGAACAGTCTTGCCGCTCATATGGGTTTCGAGGCCGAGAGCATCGACCGCGTTCGCCGCTTCTGGAATGCGTCGCGCATGGCGACGCGCGAGGGGCTGAAGGCGGTGCAGATGTTCGACGCCATCGCGCGCGGCGACATCAAAGCGCTGTGGGTCGTCGGAACCAATCCGGCGGCGTCGCTTCCAAACGCTAATGCCGCGCGCGCCGCTCTTAGCAAGCTCGAACTCTTCATCGTCTCCGATAATGTGACGTCGAACGATACGATCAATAGCGGCGCGCATTTGCTCCTGCCGGCGCAGGCGTGGGGCGAAAAGAGCGGCACGGTGACGAATTCGGAGCGCCGCATCTCGCGTCAGCGCGCGTTTTTGCCTTCGCCGGGCGAAACGCGCGCCGACTGGGCGATCTTCGCGGATGTCGCGCGACGCATGGGCTTTGCAGGCTTTGATTACCACTCTTCTGCAGATGTTTTTCGCGAACACGCCGCGCTCTCGGCGTTCGAGAATAGCGGAACGCGCGCTTTCGATATTGGCGCGCTGGCGCGGCTGAACGACGCTGAATATGACGCGCTCGAGCCGACGCAATGGCCAATCCGTGAAGGCGACGGCAAGGGCTGCGCGCGACTCTTCGCTGAAGGCGGTTTCTTTTCGCAGGGGGGGCGAGCCACATTCATCGCGCCGGCGAAGCCGACGTTGGCGACCACATTGACGCGGGACTTTCCGCTTCGGCTCAACACCGGCCGCATTCGCGAACAATGGCACACCATGACGCGCACCGGCGCGAGCCCTCGCCTTGCGCGGCATCTTCCTGAACCCTTTGTCGAGGTTCATCCGTCGGACGCGATGGATCTTGGAGTAGAAGACGGCGGATTCGTTCGCGTCGCGACGCCCTATGGGAGCTGCGTCTTGCGCGCGGTGGCGACGGATCGTCAGCCCGCCGGGCATATTTTCGCGCCGATTCACTGGACCGATGAAACGGCCGCGGATGCGCGCATTGGCGCGCTTGTCGCGCCTTTCGTCGACCCCTTCTCGGGTCAGCCGGAATCCAAGGCGACGCCCGCCATCGTCACCCCTTTGCGCTTTGCGCGCCAAGGCTTCCTCCTCTCGCGCGACTCGATCAAGCTGCCCGAGGGCGTGTGGTGGGCGCGAGTCGCCGTCCCCAATGGCTACGGCTATCGCGTCGCCGCTGACCTGTCGGATGACGCCTGGACAGACGTCATCCGCGCCGCTGCCGCGAGCGAAGACGTCATACAATTGATGGACGAAACCAAGAGCGTCTTTTCCGGCGCAACCTTCGTCGACGACCGCGCAGCGCTCATCTGGGCTTTGTCTCCCGTTGCGCAATCCTGGGACCTCGCGCTCGAATTCTTCGGGCGTGAACGTCTCGATCAGTCAGAGCGGCTGTCGCTCTTGTCGGGCCGCTCGGGTCGACGACGGACGGATGACGGTCGGCTTGTTTGCTCTTGCTTTAGCGTCGGCCAAAAGCAAATCGAAGCCGCGATCCACCAAGGCTGCCGCTCGGCGCTCGACGTCGGGAAAGCCACTCGCGCAGGCTCCAATTGCGGCTCCTGCCAACCGGAAATTCAACGTCTCATCAAGATTTCTCTCGCCGCCGAGTCTGCGATGGATTTGGCGCGAGAGGACCAAACAAACATGAAAGAAGGAGCATCTGATGAAGCTGTCGGATTTTAAAAAGGCCGGTCATTGGCCGACTCTGCTCGCGGCCTTCCTCTACTTTGATATCAGCTTCATGGCCTGGGTCTCGCTCGGGCCATTGATGATCTACATCGCCAAAGACATGCCGATTTCCGTCGAGGACAAACTCTCGCTTGTCGCGATTCCGGTTCTCGGCGGCGCCTTCTTTCGCGTACCACTCGGCCTCCTCGCTGACGCGATCGGCCCCAAGATGACGGGCATCCTCGCGCAGGCGATCGTGATGTTCGCTGTATCTCTGGTGTGCGTCTTTGGCCTGAGCAGTTCGATCGCCATCGCGCTTTTCGGCTTGTCCCTCGGCGTCGCCGGCGCGTCCTTCGCCGTCGCCTTGCCGCAGGCCGGCCGCTGGTATCCGCCCCAATATCAGGGCCTGGTGATGGGCATCGCCGGCGCCGGCAATATGGGGGTCGTGCTCGACACGCTCTTTGCGCCGTCAATCGCCGAGGCCTACGGTTGGCAGGCCGTTTATGGCGTTCTCCTCGCGCTGATGGTCCTGGTGCTGCTCATTTATGCGTTGGCCGCCAAGGACGCGCCCGGCGGCAAAACGACGATTGCTCTTGCCGACTACGGCAAAATGCTCGCGGACTCCGACAGCCGCTGGTTCATGTTCTTTTACTTCATCACCTTCGGCGGCTTCGTTGGTCTCGCTTCGGCGCTTCCGCTCTATTTCACGACGCAGTATCACGCCACGGGAGTCGCCGCGGGCCTCATGGTCGCGCTGATCGTCGCTTTCGGTTCGGGTTTCAGGCCCGTCGGCGGCTATATCGCGGACCGCATCGGCGGCGTGAAGACGTTGTGCTTCCTCTTCGTTCTCGTCTCCGCCTGCTATTTCGCCGTCGCCTTTCTGCCGGCGGGGCCGGCTCCGGCGAAGGGCGTCGCGGGATGGGGCCTCATGCAGTTGCCGCCCGTCGCCTTTGCCGCGGTGGCGTTGTTCTCTATCGGCGTGTTATCGCTCGGCATGGGCAATGGCGCGGTGTTTCAATTGCTGCCGCAGCGTTTTCGCCGCGAGATCGGCGCGATGACCGGCCTCGTCGGCGCGGCAGGCGGCTTTGGCGGATTTTTTCTCGCCAAGACGCTCGCCTATTCCAAAGGAGCGACGGGCGGCTTCACCGCCGGGTTCGTCTTCTTCGGTTTCCTTGCGCTGCTCGGTCTCGTCGGTTTGATCTTCGTGAAGACGCGCTGGCGCACGACGTGGGGCGCCGTTTCGGGCGCGCGAATCTGAGCTGAGGAACAGCCGTGTCGGTCCGCGTCGTTCATGACCTTCAAATCGAAGCAGGCTTCTCGACGCGAACGGGCCGACGGCCCGATAATCAGGACTATGTCGCATTTTGCCTGGGTCCAGGCGGCGCCGGCGCCTTGCAGGGCGTCGTCGCCGCCATCGCCGATGGCGTTGGCGGCCACAAGGGCGGACGCGCGGCGGCTGAAACCGCCGTGCGCGCCTTCATCGACGGCTACTATGCGCAGCCGGAGACTTTGGGCGTCAGTCGCGCCGCCGCCCGTTCACTCGAAGCGGCCAACAGCTGGATCGCCGCGCAGTCGCGAGTCGACCCCGCTTTGGAAGGCATGGCGACGACATTCAGCACGCTGATCCTGTCGCGTCGAAACGCCTTTATCCTTCACGTCGGCGATACGCGCATCTACCGTCTCGCTGGCGACGGCCTCGAAAGACTGACGAAGGATCATACCTTAGGCCGCGGCGATTTCGCCCATGCGCTCCTTCGCGCCGTCGGCTTCGAGGATGCGCTCCTGTTCGATCAGGGAATGCACAGTCTCAATGTCCATGATCGATTTTTGCTGTGTTCGGACGGCGTTCATGGCGTGTTGCCGGACGCCAAGCTTCGTGCGCTGCTCGTCGAAAGGCGCGGGCCGCAGGAAACGTCGGAGCGGATCGTTCAGACGGCGCTCGAGGCGGGTAGCCACGACAATGCCACCGCGCTTGTCGTTGACGTCGTCGATGTGCCGCCGGCCGACGAGCGCGCCTTGTCGCGCGCCTTCGCAGCCTTGCCGATTCGCGAGTTGCCGGCGATCGGAGATTTTGTCGACGAGTTTCGAATTGACGGCCTTCTCTCCGAAGGGCGCTACAGTCGGCTGTTGCGGGCGACGGATACGCAGAACGGAAAAGCGGTCGTTTTGAAATTTCCGCATCCGCGCGTCGCCGATGACGCCGCCTACCGGCTCGCCTTCGTCAATGAAGCCTGGGTTGCAGCGCGGGTGAGAAGCCCGTTCATCGGCGAAGTCGTCGAGCTGCCGCCGGGACGACAATCCCGGCTCTATTCGGTGATGCCATATTACGATGGCGAGACATTGGAGCGGCGGCTGCGGCGCGAACCGCGCATCGATCTTGCCGAGGGCGTTTCAATCGCGACGCGCCTGTCGCGCGCGATCGCGACCTTGCATCGCTGCGGCGTCATCCACCGCGACATCAAGCCGGACAACATTATATTGCTTAAGGATGGCGGGCTGCGTCTCGTCGATCTCGGCGTCTGTCGCGCGCCGAACCTCGAGAATTTGCCGGAAGCGCATGCGCCCGGCACGCCGAGCTATATGGCGCCGGAGCTTTACGACGGCGGCGCCGGCGACGAAGCGTCGGATCTTTATGCTTTCGGGGTCACCGTCTATCGTATGTTCGGCCGTTGTTACCCCTACGGCGAGATCGAGCCGTTCAGTAGACCGCGCTTCACGAAGCCGCCGCCGCTTTCCCTCAAGCGACCCGACCTCCCCGCCTGGCTGGACGCCGCCATCCTCAAAGCGATCGCCGTCCCGCGCGACGATCGCTTCGGCGATGTGCTGGAGTTCGCCTTCGAACTCGAAAACGGCTCGGCGCGGGGACAACCGCTGGCGCTGCGCAAAAAGTCTCTCTACGAACGCAATCCCCTCATCTTCTGGAAAACGCTCTGTTTGCTGCTGGCGCTCTTGCTGGCGGTCGCGCTTTTCCGTCGCTAGCAGCGGTCGTATGGGAACCCTGAGCCGGTCGGTCCCGGTCGCTCGAGGCTTGTGCGTCGGCGCACAGCGCCAGCGCGCGTCTCTCCTTAACTTCTGATTAACGCAGAAAGGAGAACGTCATGGGACCGATGATCACGACAGGAATTTTTGGAGTCGTCGCTATCGCACTGGCCGCCGAAGCGCTCAACATCGCGATGGCCCTTGGCGAATTCAGTCACGTCGCCGCCTATAATGCGGGGCTCTTCTAAGCTTCGCGGTCGCACGACGGCGGCGTCTCTAAGCTGACGCGCAAAACGCAGTCCTCATCGATCGCGGCCGAGAGTCGGGAAGAAACCTTTGCCGACATGCCTGGCGGCGACGTCGCCTAGAATATCGCGCCACATGCGGTAGGGATCGTTGAAAACGCCTTCTCCGAGATCCCTATCGGCGAGAGCCGCCGCCAAACACGCCATGGCTTGAGGCAAATCATGCGCATTTTCGAGATAGAGCAGCCGCGTTCCGACCGACTCTTCGCCCATCAACGACATGGCGGCTGCGATTTCAATATTGTCGCGGCGCCCAAAGGCCACGCCGCAAACGCAGACGAGACAGGTCTCCCAAACGGCAGGGTCGGTCTCGTCGATGAAACTGTGCAGGCCTCTGACGATTGATGCGTAGACCGCTTCTCCTACAGCTGTGATGATCTTTTCAAGTTCGACCTGAACCTGCTCGAGAGCTTCCGGAAACTCCGCCGGCGTCGCCATCTGACCTGCGGCCCAGTTGACTGAGAGCTGAAGGAGCTGGCCGAGAACGATTTGCGCGGGCGACACGAGTTCGGCAGGCAGCTCACGCGACAGGCGCGAGACAGCGTCCTCCAGCGCCCTATTCAGGCGGACAGCCGCAAGCCGTGCGGACTCGAGATCCTTCCCACGCACCAGGCGCGCCCAGGTTCCCTGGGCGCCGATAACCGCATGCATCAGCGACTTGATCTGCGAAAGCCACGGCGTCGGCGGATAGGACTTTACGACCTCGCCATGCTCGATGCGCCAGAGTTCGCCTGTCCCGATCAATGTAATCGCAGAGACCGGCGTCGATGCGAACACCTCGTCGCGATTTGCGCCGTAGAGCATTCGGAAGGTGGCGTTAATTTCGCTAAAAGGATCGTTCTGCATAGATTTCAGTCTCCAATATCGGACATCCATCAACAAGACGGCGCACATCGCGCATCGATCGCTGTAATCCTCAGCGTCCAGCAGCTTCGCGGGGCCATGTAACATGGCGCCAACGGCAATCCAAAAAATTATCGCGGAAACGCCCAATGGCGCGGCTATTGCGCTTTCGTCATTTCCAAAACGGGCGGGTCTGTTCGAGATCTCTCCAAAGCGCCTTGGCGCCGATCCATCCCATTTCGGCGCGCGCCTGACTCGCGCCGATCATCCAGCCGATCGCGCGCTGTACCGATAAATCTTCGGCGCCGGGGAGGTCTGTTCCCGGGAACATCGCTTTCAGCGTCGCAGCGTCGTTGAGATCGCCAAATACGGTCTGCAGTTTTTTCAGATGCTTCAAAAAAGGATCGACTCGCTTCGCCGGAAATAAGGAGCAAAAGAACTCGACGGCATAGCGCAGCTTTTTGAGCTCCTTGCGCAACTCGTGGCGCTGTTCCACGGTTAGCGTCTCAAGTCCCTGGGCATGCTTGGCGGTCTTCTTCCAGAGTTTGTTGAGAGACGCGCGCGCGAGCGTTGTAATCGGCGCCGCCAGCCGCTCGGTCTGGCCGAAATCCTGCACGACAAGCCAGCCCCGCGTCTCGACGAACCGCGCAAGATCAATGAGGAACGCCTGCACGTGCGCGCCCGCAAGAAGTTTGCGCAGCTGCTCGCGCCGTTCTCGCGCCTGCCGCGCGACCACATCGGCGAGGGCCGAAAGTCCGGGCTCGTCGGGATGAGTTTCGGCTTCCCGCCGCGCCATGTCGTTCGCCACCACATCGAGATCCCTCAGGCTCCCGACCTCCCGACCAAGCCAACGCGCCTCCCCGTCGAGCCGCTTCATCGCCGCGCTTCCCAGAACGGAAGCATAGACCGAAAACGCGCTGCGCAATCGCCGCAGGCCGACCCTCAGCTGATGCGGTCCTTCCGCGTCGTCGAGCTGGCGAACGACGAGCACATTCGTGGCGATCTGATCGAGGCATTCGCGCAAGACGTCACGCGCCGCTTGCTCGGCGGTTTGCGCTGGGTCGAGCCAAATATTCTGAGCGTTGCGGGGCGCAAGCAGCGGATCAATCCGCCCCTCTTCGGCCAACAAATAACCGCGGGCGGCCTTGGTAAGTCGGGAGAACTGCAACCCGCCCTCGGGAAGCAGGATTTGCGCAATGTCGAACAGTCCGCTCGCGTTGCCGGCGAGGAGTTCGATTTCCAACTCGGAGAGTTCAGCAGAGCGGTCGCCGGCTCGAACTTCGCCAGTGTCGAGCGCGAGTTCGGCGCGCGTGCCGTCCGAAAGCACCAGCTCGCTCGTCCTGCGCGTGATTACTGTCTCGCAAATGGGCTCAAGCGTAGCGCCGTTTACGCGGTCAATGATCTCCTCCCGAATCGATGCATCGGAAATTGCATCGAGACACAGGCGTCCGCCAGGCGCGGGGTTCTCGACCTCGCCGACCTGCGACAGACCGCCATG
>JALHNR010000182.1 GCA_022843525.1 Methylocystis sp.
AAGGCGCGCAGTATAAGCCGGCCGACGCCGCCTTTTTTCGCGACGTGCTGCAAGGAGTCCTGACCGACCAGGTCGCCATCGACCGGCAGATTGATCGCGCGCTTTCCGGCGGCTGGCCGCTGTCGCGACTGGAGTCCGTCATGCGCGCCGCCCTGCGCGCCGGCGTCTATGAACTGCGGTCGCGCAAGGACGTCCCGGCGCGCGTCGTCATCAAGGAATATGTCGACGTCGCCGGCGCTTTTTTTGGACCGACCGAGTCGGGGATGGTGAACGCCGTGCTCGACAAGATCGCGCATGAGGAGCGCGCCGAAGAGCTGAGTTGACAGGAAAGCAGCCGCCGGCTTCCTCGTCCTTCGAGACGCCCGCTGCGCGGGCTCCTCAGGATGAGGAAGCCTGCGGCGCCCGAACCTCGCCCTCAGCTGAGGAGCGAGCGAAGCTCGCGTCTAGAAGCACGAGGGCGAAGCCATGCCGCGCTATAGCGAAGACGACATCATCGCCCGCGTGTTCGCGCCGATCGCGGGCCAGGCCGCGCTTGGTCTCAAGGACGACGCCGCGCTTCTCGCGCCCGAAAGCGCGCCGCTCGTCGTGACAACCGACATGGTCGTCGCAGGCGTGCATTTCTTCGCAGATGACGACGCGTCGCTGATCGCCAAGAAAGCCCTGCGCGTCAATCTCTCCGACCTTGCGGCCAAAGGCGCTGAGCCGATCGGCTTTCTGTTGGCCTTAGCGCTGCCCGATGACTGGAGCAATGCTTGGCTGGAGGCGTTCGCCGCCGGGCTCGCCGAGGATGCGCGTGCGTATGGCGCGCCGCTCATCGGCGGCGACACGGCTGCGACCCCGGGGCCGCTGACCATCTCAATTACGGCGCTCGGCCGCACGCGGCGTTTCGTGCCCCGCATCGGCGCTAAGCCTGGCGACACCCTTTTCGTCTCCGGCCCGATCGGAGAGGCGGCGCTGGGTCTCGCGCTGCGCCGCGACCCGGCGCTGGCGCGACGACTGTCGGATGAGGCCCGAGACTATCTGACCGGACGCTATCTGCTGCCACAGCCGCGCGTGGATCTCTCGGCGTGGCTTTGCGCCAACGCCAGCGCCGCGATGGACATTTCCGACGGCCTTGCGGGCGATCTCGCCAAGCTTTGCCGCGCCTCCGGCGTGAGCGCGGTTGTCGATCTCGCCTCCGTGCCGCTTTCAGCGGCGGCGCGGGAGGCGATCGCCATCGAACCCGCGCTCTTCGAAACGGCGATAACCGGCGGAGACGACTACGAAATCCTCATCGCCGTAGGGAGCGCGGCGCCGCCTGCCGCGCCGGCCTGTCGGATCGGCGAATTTGTGGCGGGAAGCGCGCCGCCGATTTTTCTAGACGGACAAAAAAAGTCCGTCATTTTCAAAAAATTGTCCTTCCAACACTTCTGAAAAATACGGGATCGCGCAGCATTGCCGTGCGGCCACGTTTCTGGCAGAAAGCCCGCTGGAAAGCTGCTGTCCCCGCCCGATTCGCTCGGCGGGGCCGCTGCTCCTTTTTTTGTTGCGCGACTCCGTTCGCGGCGACGCGACCAATTCGGCCATTCCCCGGTCGAGGAACGAAAAGGCGAAGCCAAAATGGTTCTGTTTCTAACCATCGTCTTCGGATTGATGTCTATCGTCTATGGCGTGAAGACCTCTCAGGAATTGCTCGCAGCCGATCCGGGGTCGGCGCGGATGCAGGAGATTTCGGGCGCCGTCGCCGAGGGCGCGCAGGCCTATCTCAATCGTCAGTACAAGACCATCGCCATGGTTGGCGGCGTGATCTTCGTCATCCTCGTCATCCTGCTCGGCTGGGCGGTGGCCTTCGGATTCATGCTCGGCGCGGTGCTTTCCGGCGCGGCCGGCTATATCGGCATGAACGTCTCGGTGCGCGCCAATGTCCGCACGGCGCAGGCGGCGACGAAATCGCTTGCCGGCGGCCTGGACATCGCCTTCAAGGCCGGCGCGGTCACCGGACTTCTGGTCGCCGGGCTCGCGCTGCTGGGCGTCGCTGTTTATTACGCGATCCTGACCTGGTTTGCCGGCTATGCGCCCTCTGATCGCACGGTCGTCGACGCGCTGGTGGCGCTCGGCTTTGGCGGATCGCTGATCTCGATTTTCGCCCGTCTTGGCGGCGGCATTTTCACCAAGGGCGCGGACGTCGGGGCCGATCTCGTCGGCAAGGTCGAGGCCGGCATTCCGGAGGATGACCCACGCAATCCCGCCACGATCGCCGATAACGTCGGCGACAATGTCGGCGATTGCGCCGGTATGGCGGCCGACCTCTTCGAAACCTATGCGGTGACGGTCGTCGCCACCATGGTGCTCGCCTCGATCTTCTTCGCCGGTCAGGATGGCCTGTCGTCGGCGATGATCTATCCGCTCGCGATCGGCGGCCTTTCGATCCTCACGTCGATCGCCGGCACCTATTTCGTGAAAATGGGCGACGACGACACCGAATGGGGCAAGGTCGCCGCGCCCTATTTCAAGAAGCTCGGCATTGACGATTCAATCATGGGCGCGCTTTACAAAGGCCTCATCGCCGCCGGCGTGCTGTCGGTCGGAGGGCTCTTCCTGGCGACGACCTTTACCGTCGGCTGGGGCGAGATCGGCAAGGCGAATGGCGAAGCCATCCACGGCTACGGCCTGTTCCTCTCCGGGGTGCTGGGCCTGATCGTCACCGGCGCCATCGTCTATATCACCGAATATTACACTGGCACCGGCAAGCGTCCGGTGGTGTCGATTGCGCAGGCGTCGGTGACGGGCCACGGCACCAACGTCATCCAGGGCCTCGCCGTGTCGCTTGAATCGACAGCGGCGCCGGCGCTCGTCATCGTTCTCGGCATCATCCTCACCTATGAGCTTGGCGGGCTTTATGGCACCGCGATCGCGGTGACGACGATGCTCGGCCTCGCCGGCATGGTCGTGGCCCTCGACGCCTTCGGCCCGGTCACCGACAACGCCGGCGGCATCGCCGAGATGGCGGGCCTGCCGAAAGAGGTGCGTCGCAACACTGACGCGCTCGACGCGGTGGGCAACACCACGAAGGCCGTCACCAAGGGCTACGCCATCGGCTCAGCAGGCCTCGGCGCGCTGGTGCTCTTCGCCGCTTACACGAACGATCTGAAGCATTTCATCGACACCGACGTGCCGTTTTTCAAAGGTCTGGGGAAGATCGACTTCGAACTCTCCAATCCCTATGTCGTCGCGGGCCTCATCTTTGGCGGTCTCATTCCCTATCTCTTCGGAGGCATCGCCATGACGGCGGTGGGGCGCGCGGCGGGCTCGGTGGTCGTCGAGGTGCGCCGTCAGTTCAAGGAAAAGCCCGGCATCATGGCGGGCACGGACCGGCCGGATTACGGCCGCGCCGTCGATATGCTGACGCAGGCGGCGATCAAGGAAATGATCGTGCCCTCGCTGCTGCCGGTGCTGGCGCCGATCGTCGCCTTCCTCATCGCCTGGATCCTTGGCGGCAAGGCCAACGCCTTCGCGGCGCTGGGCGCGTTGCTGCTGGGCGTTATCGTCAACGGGCTCTTCGTCGCCATTTCGATGACCTCGGGCGGCGGCGCTTGGGACAACGCCAAGAAATCCTTCGAAGACGGCTTCATCGACAAGGACGGCGTAAAGCATGAGAAGGGTTCCGAGGCCCATAAGGCGGCGGTGACCGGCGACACGGTCGGCGACCCCTATAAGGACACCGCCGGCCCCGCCGTGAACCCAGCGATCAAGATCACCAATATCGTGGCGCTGCTGATGCTGGCGATCCTGGCGCACTGAGCGACGCGACACGCGATCAGGGGCGGGGGAGACCTCGCCCCTCTTTTTGAACTTGTCTTGAAAATAAATAAATATCAGGAGCTTCTCCTGGGATCAGGAATATGGCCCGCGTTCGCGAGAACTTTACGACCCAAGTCGAAAGCGCTTTGCTCGCCGAGATTCGCGTGCTTGCAAAGCATGAGGGCCGGCAGCTTGAATCCGTCGTAGAGGACGCGCTGCGAACCTATGTCGAAAAACGCAGCAGGACGAAGCCGCGACATCGCGTCATGGATGCCTATCGATCGAGCCTTGGGCGCTACGGCGCCCTTTATGAGAAGCTCGCCAAATGAACCGACCTGCGCGTCACGATGATTGGCGCTAGGCATCGGCGACGGGCCCAAGGCATGTGACTTTCCCGCAGGCGTCTTGCATTATCACGATGGACAAGCGCTCCAGTCGAACTTTCGGCCGCCCGGGCGGACTTCATGACCCACCCCTTCTACTGCCTCCACACGCATGGCTTTGTCCGATTCGCCGTCGCGACGCCGAACGTGCGAGTCGCTGATCCGGTTTTCAATGTCGCGCGGACGATCGAACTGGCGCGTGAGGCCGATCACCACGGCGCTTCGCTCGTGCTGTTTCCCGAGCTGGGCATCTCCTCATATGCCATCGACGATCTTTTGCAGCAGGAGGCGCTGCTCAATGCCGTTGACGCAGCGCTGGTCGAACTCGTCGAGGCTTCCTGCAGCATTCATCCGCTGATCGTCGTCGGCGCGCCGCTGCGCCATCGTGGCCGTCTCTACAATTGCGCCGTGGCGATCCTGCGCGGCCGCGTGCTCGCCGTGACGCCGAAGGTCTATCTTCCGAACTATCGCGAGTTTTACGAACAGCGCCACTTCGCTTCGGGCGCTTTCATCTCTGGCGAGGACATCGAGGTCGCCGGACAGCGTGCGCCCTTCGGCTCAGATACGCTTCTTGAAGCGACGGATTTTCCCGGACTCGTGATCCACACCGAGATTTGCGAGGACGTATGGGTTCCCATTCCCCCTTCGGCGCGCGCCGCTCTCGCGGGCGCGACCGTGCTGCTCAATCTCTCGGCGTCGAATGCGATCGTCGGCAAATCCGACTATCGCGAGACGCTTTGCAGCGCGCATTCGGCGCGCTGCCTTTCGGCCTATCTCTATTCGGCGGCCGGACAGGGCGAGTCGACGACGGACCTTGCTTGGGACGGAGAAGCGCTGATCTGCGAGAAAGGCGACGTTCTCGCCAAGGCGCCGCGCTTTTCCGATGAACCGCAGCTGGCGCTCGCTGATGTCGATCTCGGCCGCCTACTGGCCGAGCGGATGCGGCAAGGCACGTTTGGCGCCTGCGCCGACGTGGAGCAGGGCGCGACCAACTATCGTCGCATTGCTTTCGAACTCGCCGCGCCTCGCGACCGCGATCTCGGATTTCTGCGCGAGGTCGGACGCTTTCCCTTTGTCCCGGCGGACGAAACGCGGCTCGCCGAGCTTTGTTTCGAGGCGTTCAACATACAATCGCACGGTCTCGAACAACGGCTGCGCGCTACGAAAATCAAAAAGGCGGTGATCGGCGTCTCTGGCGGACTCGACTCCACTCAGGCGCTGCTCGTCGCGGTGACGGCGATGGATGCGCTCGGTCTGCCGCGCGAAAATGTGTCGGCTTCACGCTGCCGGCCTTCGCCACGAGCGAAAGCACCAAGGCTAACGCCTGGCGGCTGATGCGCGCGCTCGGCGTCACCGCGCAGGAAATCGATGTCACCGCCGCTTGCAAGCAAATGCTCGCCGACATCGATCACCCGGCCGCGCGTGGCGAAGCGGTTTACGACACGACTTACGAGAATGTGCAAGCGGGCGCGCGCACGTCGCTGCTGTTTCGCCTTGCCAACCGCCATGGTGCGCTCGTGATTGGCACTGGCGATCTTTCGGAACTCGCCCTCGGTTGGTCCACCTATGGCGTCGGTGATCAGATGTCGCATTACAACGTCAACGCCTCAGTGCCCAAGACACTTATTCAGCACCTCATTCGCTGGTGCACGCGCGACGCGCGATTTGGCGTCGAAACGGCGGCGGTGCTTGAGGACGTTCTTGCGACGGAAATTTCCCCCGAGCTTGTGCCCGGGGAAGCGAGACAGCGGACCGAGGATACGGTCGGGCCGTACGCGCTGCAGGACTTCAATCTTTATTACGCGACGCGATATGGATTTGCGCCCGACAAGATCGCTTTTCTCGCCTGGCGCGCCTGGCGACATGCGTCAGCCGGCTCATGGCCCGCGGGGATCGCGGAAGCGGACAAGATCGCCTATGACCTCTCGACGATCAAAGATTGGCTCGGGGTCTTCGTGAAGCGTTTCTTTGAGGGAAGCCAGTTCAAGCGGTCTGCGATGCCGAACGGTCCGAAAGTCAGTTCGGGAGGGTCGCTGTCGCCGCGCGGCGACTGGCGCGCGCCGTCGGATTCCGTCGCAGATGCCTGGATCAGCTCGCTCGACGACATTCCCTGACGCCGATGAGCCGGCCGCTCACGAAAAGCGGTCGGCTCATAGCCTTCGAGGAACGATGATCGGTCAGGCGCGCCGGACGAGGCCGAGAACGACCGAAACGACCAGCAGAACCAGCGCCAGCCAGAACAATATCCGGGCGCCGTCCACCGCGACGCCGGCGACGCCGCCAAAGCCCAAAAATCCGGCAATGAGAGCGACGACGAGGAACACGATGGCCCAATACAGAAGGTTGCCCATTTTGACCTCCGCTTGTGAACTCTCGTCCTAAAACGCGTCTGCTCCACACATGTTCCGACGCGAACTCATCGCGCTTTTCCGGGGAATCGGGTGAAGGATTGTTTTCCTTACCCTCATCCTGAGGAGCCGCCGCAGGCGGCGTCTCGAAGGACGAGGGTGAGGAAAATACGCGAAAACGGGCTTCCTCGTCCTTCGAGACGCGTGCTGCGCACGCTCCTCAGGATGAGGAAGCTTTTCTCCCGATCGCCTGCCCGCTATTTGCTCACTATTGCTCAGGTCTCGACGCAGGCGAAATCCGCAAATAGAATAGTTCGAAGCGTTAACGTCCGTTTGGGCTGAAATGCTATGTGCTATTCGCTAGAGGCAAGCATTACGGCTGGGCTCGGCCTGGGATTGGCGGGCTGCGGCATGGTTGCAAAGGCGCTGCGCCACGACCGGCGCATGTTGCTGTTCGCCGCATTCCCGCTGGTGTTCTCGGCGCATCAGTTCGTCGAGGCCGCGGTGTGGCTCACGCGCGACGATCCTGTCGTCGGCCAGCCTTATCGTTATCTCTATACGCTCATCGCCTTCACGGTGTGGCCCGTGCTGACCCCTTTCGCCGCAGCCAATGCAGAGTCAGATCCTGAACGAAGGGGTCTCTGGCGAACCATGGGCGGCATAGGCTTCCTCCTGGCCGCCTATCTCATCGCGCGACTTGCCGGCGCCGACGGCATCGATCTCTCGGTGTATCGGCATTCTCTCGCCTATGATCCCTTGTTTGAGCGGCCGCCGCTCGTGACGGACTTGCTCTATCTTGCGCTCACCGTCTCGCCGCTCATCTTCAGCGAGCGAAGGGCGATCAATGTTTTCGGCGCTGCGGTGTTGGCTACGTTTTTCTTGGCGCTCGCCGCTAACCGGCCGGCTTGGTATTCGGTTTGGTGTCTCGCTGCTGCGCTGTTCAGCCTGATCATCGCGCTCGCGATTGAAGAAGAGCGCAGCTCCGACTTCGACGGACTGGAAATGCAGCGTTAGTCCGTCCGGGACGTGTTCGTCGCCCATTCGATGTAGCGCTTGCGCAGCAGGCGACTCGTGTCTCCCGGCGCGCCAGATCCGATGGGGCGGCCATCGAGCGAGACAACCGGAAGCACGAGATTGGAGGCGCTCGTGAGAAAGGCCTCCTTCGCCTCATAGGCCTCGGCGACCGAGAAACGGCGCTCCTCGACAGTCAATCCTTCCCGCTCCGCGATCACCTGCACGGCCCTCCGTGTGCAGCCCGGAAGAACTGCGGTGGAGTTTAGACGCGTAACGAGCACGTCCTGGCGGGTGAGGATGAAGGCGGTCGAGGATGAGCCTTCGGTCACGAAACCGTCCTGATCAACCATCCAAGCCTCCTGGCAACCGCCCTCAAGCGCCGCCTGCTTCGCCAGAACCTGAGCGAGCAGCGCCGTGCTCTTGATGTCGCGTCGCGCCCATCGCAGATCCGGAACGGTGAGCGCCTTCACGCCGGTTTCGGCGGCGGGAGAGGCGATGATGTTTTTCTTTTGAGCGAAGGCGACGAACGTCGGCGTCGCTTCCGCGGGAAATCCGAACTCGCGCTCGGCGGCGGCGCCTCTGGTGATCTGCAGGTAGACGAGGCCTTCGCTCAAGCCATTCTTCGCGATGAGTTCGGCCTCGATTTCCGCGATGTCCGCCATCGGAACAGGATTTTCGATACGCAGTTCGCGCAACGAACGCTCGAGCCGCGAAAGATGCGAGTCATTGTCGATCAGCCTTCCGCCGATGACGGCCGCAACCTCATAAACGCCGTCGGCGAACAGGAAGCCGCGGTCGAGAATCGACACGCGCGCGTCGTCGAGTTTACGTAAGCGATATCAGACACGGTTGGCTCCCTGGGGAAGGG
>JALHNR010000183.1 GCA_022843525.1 Methylocystis sp.
GGATCAAAGTGTTCATGGGCTCCTCGACCGGCTCGCTGCTCATCGCCGACGACGCCGGCGTCGCCGAGGTGCTGTCGCATACGCGCCGCCGCGCCGCCTTTCACAGCGAAGACGAAGATCGGTTGAACCTGCGCAAGTCGTTGCGCATCTCCGGCGATCCGTCGTCGCATCCGGTCTGGCGCGACGTCGAGACGGCGGTGCGCTCGACGCGTCGGCTCATGCGTATCGCGCGCGAGAAGGGCGCGCTCGTGCATGTGCTGCATGTCACGACCGAAGAAGAGATCGCGCTGCTCGCGGAGCATAAGGACATCGCGAGCGTCGAAGTGACCCCGCATCATTTGACGATGGACGCGAGCGACTATGCGCGCCTCGGCACGCTGGCGCAGATGAACCCGCCGGTGCGCGAGGCGCGCCACCGCGAAGCCCTCTGGCGCGGCGTCGCGCAAGGCGTCGTCGACGTGCTCGGCTCCGATCATGCGCCGCACACGCTTGAAGAAAAGGCCAAACCTTATCCCAATAGCCCCTCGGGGATGACAGGCGTGCAGACGCTCGTTCCGCTGCTGCTCGATCACGTTAACGCCGGCCGTTTGACCTTGCAGCGCTTCGTCGACCTGACCAGCGCCGGTCCGGCGCGGCTTTTCGGCATCGCCGGCAAGGGGCGCGCCGCGGTCGGCTATGACGCCGATCTCACCATCGTCGACATGAAGCGGCGCGAGACGATCCGCAATTCCTGGATCGCTTCGCGCGTCGGCTGGACGCCCTATGACGGCAAGGAAGTCGTCGGCTGGCCGGTCGGGACGTTCGTGCGCGGCGCCAAGGTCATGTGGGAAGGCGAACTCGTAACGCCTTCCTGCGGCGCGCCGATGCGCTTCTGGAACGCTCTCTAAGCTCCTTTCGCAAAGTTTGGGCGCAGGCGCGGAACATTGAGAACTCGCGCGCGGTTAGTCGCTCATCCCCGATTGCGGGCAAGAGGAGATGAGCCATGCCGCAGGGAGACAAGTCGGCCTATACCGACAAGCAGAAGCGCAAGGCCGAGCACATCGAGGAAGGCTACGAGAAGCGCGGTGTGTCCGAGAAAGAAGCCGAGCGCCGCGCTTGGGCGACAGTCAACAAAGACGATGGCGGCGGCAAGAAATCGGGGTCCGGTCGCGGCGCCAAGACGGGCAATCCGGCGGCGCACAAGGGCGGCAAGATCGGCGGTGAAGCTTCCGCGTCGCGTCCTGCTTCAGAACGCTCGGCTTCCGCCAAGAAGGCCGCCGCAACGCGCAAACGCAACGAACAGCGCGCCAGCTAGCGCGAAGCCACAAGCGACAGGAGAACGCAATGACCGCGCAGAAGGACGTCCAGCCGGAGAACGAAGGCGAAGGCAACCGCACCGCCGCCAAGCAGTATAATGAGGCGACGCGGAAATTTGTCGAAAGCGGCAAGGTCGACAAAGCGGCGAAGGACGCCGAGCAAGCGATCGAAGGCGACGAAGCGGAAGAATTGAAACGCGCCGAAGACGAAGGCCGGGCGCACGCCGCGCCGCATGAGCAGGAGCGCGAAATCTAACTTGATGCTTGCAGCCGGCGGCCGCGTTCAACCTGCCGAACGGCTCTCCAAATCCCGGCGCGGCGATCGCCGCCGCGTCGTCTTACAACGCTTCGGCGAACTTTTAGTCTTCGCTCCAGAAGTAGTGCCAGACGCCGTCCGACCCGATGCCGATGCGCGTCGCGCGCGGCTTTCCTTCGGCATTTGAACGGATAAGATCAGCGAAACGCACGCAGCGCCACCTTGCGCGCGCCTCGTCCTCATTGGCCGCCGCCTGTGGATGGCGCGCGAACGCCGGCCATTCATAGAGAGTCGTCGGCCCACGCACGATCTTGACGAAGGGCTGCGCAAAAATCGCGCGAATGAGCGAAATCGTTTCTTGCCCCTTGCGATCGAAGGAAAGCGTCTTCAAAATCTCGATGGGATCGGTCCCGGCCTTGAAGGCGCCGCTTTTGGCGAACAGCGGGCGCGTCTCGTTCCAGTCGATCGGAATGCGGAGCGCCTCGACGTCGCCAGTCTCGGTCGCGGCAAGAATCTTGTCGCGGATCCTGGCGACCGGCGCGGGCAGCAGCGCGAGATCGCCGATCGGGGACGAAATGACGTCGCCAGTGACGTCACCCTTGGGTTTGCGGGTCATGCAGCATGTTAGCGCGCTCCGCGCTTGATGCGCCAATGCGCTGAATTTTACCGTTTTCTTACGGCCAAGATTGTCTGCCCCTAACGAAACCGCCATTGTTATCGGCGCGCTCTCGGAGAATAAATGGACGAGCTTCAGCACCAGAATACGCCCACGGGGAACACCACCTCGCCGCGTCTCGAGGGGATGCTGCGCCGGTCGGCGCTTGCGCTCATCGCCGAGCGCGTCTGGCGGGCGGGCTTGGCGCTCGCCACGATTCTCCTGTTCTTTTTGGCGCTCTCCTGGCTGGGCTTTTGGCAGGCTGCGCCGCTGGAGGCGCGCATCGGCGGCGTGGCGCTCTTCGGCTTCGCCGCGCTCTATGTCGTCGCTCGGGAATCGGCGCGCGGCTTGCCGCATCGCGCCGCCGCGCTCGAACGGCTGGACCGCGGCGCCGACGCCGCCTTGCGTCCCGCGTCGTCGCTCGAGGATCGGCTCGCCAGTCCGAACCCAGACGCGGGGGTCGAGGCGCTCTGGGCGTTGCATCGCCAGCGCCTGGAGACGGCGCTGGCGCAGACGCCGATTGAGGCGCCGCATCCGCGCGTCCCACAGCGCGACCCCTATGCTCTGCGCGCGCTGGCGCTGGTCGCGGCGGTCGCGGCCGGATTCACGGCGGGCGATGAAAAGCGCGCGCGAATCGCCGCCGCTTTCGACTGGCGCACGTCCGCCAGCTTCGGGACCGCCGCGCGCGTCGACGCTTGGCTCGAACCGCCCGCCTATACGGGGCGTCCGCCGATCGTGCTGGCGAAGGAGAGCGACGCGCCCATCGAGGCGCCCGTCAATTCGATGCTGCGCATCCGTCCTCCAGACTCTGGCGTATCCGTCTCAGGCGGACTGGCCGCCGCGCCGGCCGCCGCCGAGGACGCGCAAAAGGGCGCGTCGAAAGAGCAGGCGTTCAAACTCTCTGGCGCGGCGCGCGTGTCGCTTTCCGACGGTCGGCGTTTCGATCTCGCGGCGATCCCGGACAGGCCGCCGACCATCGCGCTGACGGAAAAGCCGCGCAACAATGTTCGGGGCTCGATGACGCTCGCGTTCCGCGCTGCGGACGATTACGGCGTCGTCGGCGCCGACGCGGTCTTTAGCGGCCCGCCGAGCGCGCGGCGCGCGCTCTACGAGCCGCCGCGTCTTGCGCTCGCTTTGCCGCCCGGCGGAGGCGGTCAGGGCGAGGCCAAGGCGACAATCGATCTCGCCGACAGTCCTTTCGGCGGCGCGAAGCTCGCGATGCGCCTCGTCGCCAAGGACGCCGCCGACAATGAGGGGGCTTCTGAATCGATCGAAGTGACTCTGCCGCAGCGCCGCTTCGTCAAGCCGCTCGCGCGCGCGCTCGCCGAACAGAGGCGCATTCTCGCGCTGGAACCGGATTCGCGCGCAAGCGTTCGCGCGGCGCTCGAGGCGCTGTCAATCGCGCCGGAAGCCTTCGATACGCCTGCCGCCGTCCATCTCGGACTCCGCGAGGCGCGCCGCGGTCTCGAGGGTCCGCGCAGCGACGACGAATTGCGCGGCGTCTGTGACATGCTGTGGGCGATGGCGCTCGGCCTGGAAGAGGGCGACACGTCTCAAGCGGAGCGCGATCTGCGCGCGGCTGAGCGCGAATTGAAGGATGCGATCGCGCGCGGCGACAGCGAGCAGGAGATCGCCAATCGCGCCGAGGAGCTTCGCGCCGCGCTCGATAAATTCCTTCAGCAGCTCGGCAGCCGATTGCCGCCGGAAGGTTCGCCGCGCCAGGAGTCGGAGGAGGGCGGCGACACCGTCACGCCGGACGAGTTGCAGGCGATGCTCGACGAGATGAACCGGGCCTTGAAATCCGGTGATATGGCGCAAGCGCAAAGGCTCCTGGATGAACTTCAGGACATTCTCGAAAATGTGCAGACGGCGCAGGGCGCGGGCCAGCGCCGCGGGCGCGGGGGCGAAATGGCGCGCGCGCTCAATGAACTCGATCAGCTCTCGCGCGAAGAGCAGCAATTGCGCGACGACACCTTCCAGGGGATGAACGCGCCGAGCGATATGGAATCGCGCGGCGCGCGCGGCCATCGTCAGAAGGGCCAGCCGCAGAACGACGAACTCAGCGCCGAGCGCCAGCGCCAGCAGGCGCTTCGCGAGCGACTTGAGCGCCAGCAGGACGCGTTGCGCGAGGGCGGCGTCGAAGCCGCCGAAGAACTCGACGACGCGCGCCGCGCGATGAAGGAGGCGGAAGACGCGCTCGGCAAGGCTGGAGAAGGCGGCGCCAGGGCGGTCGATGCGCAAGGGCGCGCCGTGCAGGCGTTGCGTAAGGGCGCCGACAGGCTGGCGCAGCAGATGCGCGGCGAGGGTGACCAAAGCGCCGAAGAAGAGGGCGGGAGCCCGGGCAGGCGCGGGCGCCGCGGCAAGGGCCGCGATCCGCTCGGGCGCGCGCCCGGCGACGGCAATCGCCCCGACGCCTATGGGAAATATGATCCGCTCGGCCTGCCGCCGGCGCAGCGCGCCCATCGCGTGCAGGAGGAGCTGCGCCGCAGGCTCGGTCAGCCTGAACGCCCGCAGGAAGAGCTCGATTATCTGCAGCGCCTGCTGCGGCGATAAACGCCTTGCCCGCGGGCGCGCGCTTCTCTACAGCGCACCGGGTAGGGAGAAGCGCCGCTCATGCCAAGTTATTCAAATCTGTTGGTCATTGTCGCCGTCGCGGCGGTGATTCTTGTCGTCGTCGCCGGCTTCATCAATATGTTTCGCGGCGGCGAGGGCGCGCCCGCCCGCTCGCAGAAGCTGATGCGCTGGCGCGTCGGCTTGCAATTGCTGGCGCTTCTCATCGTGCTCGGCGTGCTTTACGCGCGAGGCCGCTGGTAAGCGGACGCTTCACTTGGCTACGCGCTTCTCCAGCCAGTCGACGATCAGCGGATCGTCGACCGCGCCCGTCACCGTCACGACGCCGCCGTCCGGGGCGACGAGCGCCGTGAACGGCAATTCTCCACGCCAGGCGCTGTCCGCTTCGAAATAGAGCTTTTCGACAAAGTCGTCGGCGAAGCCGTAATGATCCGCGCTTGAGAGCCCGACCTTCTCGAGGCGCGCCTGCGCGCGGGCGCGGTCATCGTCGCTGTCGGTGTTGACGAAGACGACGTCGAAGCCCTTTTTCTCGGCGGCGATCTTCGCCCATTGCGGCAATTCCACGAGGCAGGGCGGACAGGTCACCGACCAGAAGTGCACGATGAGCGGCCTGCCGGCGTGAGCCTTGGTCAATTGGCTGAAGCCGCCGCGGCCGTAGGGCTTGAAGTCCATGGCGAAGGCGCCTCCTCCTGCAAGGAGGGCAAAGGCGAGGGCGAGAGACATGAGGCGCATGCGGCGAAGACCCACTGGACGATTTTCATTCCCGGCAGGCCGCAGGCCCGACCGGGAATGGAGAGTGATAAAGCTGGCGCCGCTGGTCGTTTCGGGATTGCCGATCACGCGCGGCGCGCGCGTCGCGAATGACAAGGCAGCGCCCATGCGAATTGGCGTCACTGCGGCGCCGCCGCGCTTTTTTCGTCTCGCGGCAGCGGCATCAGGCGATAGCCTTCCTTATGGGTCAACCACGACAAATACGCCGCGCCATTATGGGCGATGAGTTCGGGATGGTCGGAGGCGTCCAGCGTTTGCGCCACGACGCGCGGCGCGCTCCAGCTCTTGCCGTTGTCGCGCGACATTTGCATGGCGATCGTCGTCGTCGCGCCGTCGAATTCCTTCCAGACGCGATACAGGCGGCCCTTCGCCGCGACTAGCGTCGGATGTCCGGCGGCGCGCGCGTCGTCGCCGAATTTCTCCGGCTCCGAGAAGCTTTTGCCTTCGTCGAGGCTGCGCGCGTAATAGAGCCCCTGGCGCTTCTTGCCCTTGGTGAACCAGACCACATGCCAATCGCCGGCGGCGTCGATCGCGATCGATGGTCCGTGATGCGGGCAGCTGTTGATCGCCCAGTCGTCGTCCGAAACGCGCGTCGCCGTCGCTTGCGCAGCGTCCGCGGAAAGCTTCGCGACCATATGGTCGCGAACATTGCCGTCCAGAACCTGTCGCCAGGCGAAGACCGGCGTTCCATCCTTGTCGAGCGCGCCTGACATGCGGCAGCATTCGCAGGCATGATCGATGAGGATCGACTTGCCTTTGAAGGTCTTGCCGCCGTCGTCCGAATAGGCGAAGGCGACGCCGCTGCCGAGAAACTCCTTGCCTTCAGCCTTGGCTTTGAGCGCATGAGTCTTATCGAGCCAGCCGGCGTAGATGCGCCCCTTGCGGTTGACGAGAATGCTGTCGAAGCGCTGACCGCCTTCGGCTAGAAGCGCCTGCGGTGCTGAAAAGCTCTTGCCGCCGTCGGTCGAGCGGGCGGTGAAGATCGTGCCGATCATCTGTTTGTCGGGCCGCGTCGTATAACTCGCGAGCAGCGTTCCGTCTTTGAGCGCGATGATTTTCGGGCGCGCGTCGCCATGCGCGTCGATCACGCCGTCGCCGACCGTGGCGATCGCGGTCGGCGCGGAGAATGTCGCGCCATTATCCGAAGAGGCGGCCGCGTAAAGGCTCTTGCCGACGGAAAAGGCGACCCACAGCCGTCCGTCCTTCGCAAAGGCGGGAACGGCGGTCGCCGCGCAATCCACCTTCGCTTCGGCGCAGGCGGGGGCGGGATGGTGACTCATCGCGGCCGGCGGCGCAGATTGAGTCGGCGTCGCCGCGTCTTTAGGAGCGTCTGCGGAGGGCGCGCCTTGTTGCGCGCTTGCGGCGCCCGAGGCCGCGAACGCCAGTAGGGCAAGAACGAGACGCATCATTGTTCCTCCGATCGCATCTGTGTAACGGCGCCGTCATCTAAAGTTGAACGATTGTTGGGCCGCAAAGCCGCCCTCAGGCGGCGGCGGCAGGCGCAAGCCGGACAAGATCGCTTCCGCCTTCCGCGCGTGCGCATCGCTGGTTGCGTCGACCACTCTAACGTTTGTCACATGTCCAGACGAATCAATCTTGAACCAGACGCGCGCATAGCCCGGGCCCATGCGTGGCGAATCCATCCGGAAAAAACGCGACGAGATCTCTAAATAGACGCGATCGCGCAACATTTCCGAAACGCGCGTCGCATAGGCGGCGCGGACCATATTGTTGCGCGCCGACGTTGCGCCCGTTGACGCGACTTCAAATCCGACGACGAGCAAGGCGAGAATCCATGGCCAGGAAAGAGGGCGACGCATTCTTCTTGCCTTGCGCATCATCTCTCCGATCTTGATCGCCTCAGCCGTGAAAAGACGCCGCACCGCTAGTGAAATCTGAAACTCTGCACGCCGTCGTAGGAGCCGCCGGGCGGCGGCGGCGCCCGCAGGCCCGAGACGATGGAGCGCGCCAATTCGCCGTGCCGTGGCGTCGACGCTGAAACGACGGCGACGCTATTGGGCGCGCCTGCAGCGCCAAGACGAAAGCGAACGACGGCGTTTCCTTCGCCGAGACTTGTCACGCCCGGCGAGCGCGCCCGGATGAGCTGACCGAGCTTGCGCAGATAGGCGCTGTTGTCGGCATGTTTCTTTTTATCGGCGGTCTTCTCGGACTTCTGGTCCCGCGCGGCCTTTGGTTTCTGTTCACGCCCGACGTCGGTCTTCTCCTCGCGCTTTTCGGTCTTCTCCTCGGATTTCATATCCTTGCTGTCTTCGCGCTTCGGTTCGGCGCTGTCTTCGGCCTTGGGCTTTTGCGGCTCGTCGAGCGCGCGGGCCGGTCCGCTCGCGCCAAGCGCGCAGGCGAACGCCACTGCAGAAAGACTCAATGTCAGTCGAGAAATGCGCCGCATTTTCTTCTCCTTCGATAAACATGCGCGGGCCTCTTGCGCATGGATTCAATTCAGCCACGGACTGAAAGTTTTGAACGGCGCGACCGACTCATTTCGGCGTTGCGCGGAACTTGAACGTTTGTCCCACATCCATCGATCCGCCCGGCGGCGGGGGCGCTTCGACGCTCGATAGGATCTTCTTCACCGTCTCGGCGAGCGCGGGACTTGTCGTCTTGTCGATCGTCACTTTGTCGATCTTGCCCTGCGCGTTGACGTGAAAGCTGGCCGTCACCTCGCCGTCGCCGGCAGGGCTTTCCGAAGGCGTTTGCTTGGCGATCGCCGTGTAGAGCGCGCCAAGGAACTTGCTCTCCGACATCACCGGAGCGGCGGCGGGCGCGGCCGCGCCCCCCGTCGCGGCAGGCGCGGCGGCGGTC
>JALHNR010000184.1 GCA_022843525.1 Methylocystis sp.
CGCTCGAACTGCCCCGTCTTCTGCTCATTGATGCGGAAATAGGTCGACAGCTCCATCGGGCAGCGCACGCCCTTGGGGATGTAAACGAAGGATCCGTCAGAAAAGACCGCGCTGTTGAGCGTCGCGTAGAAATTGTCGGTCACCGGCACGACCGAGCCGAGATATTTCCGAACGAGCTCCGGATGCGTCTGCACCGCTTCCGAGATCGGGCAGAAGATCACGCCGGCTTTCGCCAGTTCCGCCTTGAAGGTGGTCGCGACGGACACAGAGTCGAAGACCGCGTCGACGGCGACGCGCCGCGTCTCGACGCCTGCAAGAATCTCTTGCTCGCGCAGCGGAATGCCGAGCTTCTCGTAAGTGCGCAGAAGCTCAGGATCGACATCGTCGAGGGACTTCGGTCCGGGCGTCGATTTTGGCGCCGAGTAATAATACAGATCCTGATAGTCGACCGACGGATAGTGCACTCGCGCCCAATTCGGCTCGGTCATGGTGAGCCAGCGTTTATAGGCGTCGAGCCGCCACTGGGTCAGCCAGGCGGGCTCGTTCTTCTTCGCTGATATGTAGCGGACAATGTCCTCATTCAGACCCTTCGGGGCCTTTTCTGACTCGATGTCGGTCGAGAAGCCGTATTTGTAAGCGTCGACATCAATCGATTCGACAGCCGAAACGGTCTCCTTGAGAGCCGCCATTCATCTTCTCCTCGTCACAACGGGCGCAAGGCCTTCTCGGCCATCAAACCGTCCATTCGGAAATGGCTCCGGCTCCTGGGATCATCACCAATGAGAATGTTTGCAAGAACGGCGCCGATAAGCCGTCGTGACGACGCGGCGGCAAATCCAGCGCGCGCGATTTGGCGGCGGATTTGGGCGATCTTTCTGACAAAGGCGTCGCCCCGCATGACAATTGTTACGAATATTCCCGACCAAGATGGCGCGACGCGACGGCGGGCGCTCAATACGCGCACTAAGCCTGCGTGATCGCTCATTCAGAGCGCCCGCCATTGGCGTTAAACTCTTCGTGCGAGCGACCGCAGATAACCCTGCATGTCGTCAGCGAGTTCCGTGTCGATCGCCGGCGCGGCCTTTAGAAGCAAATTGGCGATGAACGCCTCATCATTGCGCGAATCTTCGAGCGCCTCGCGCAACACAGGCAAATTGTCCTCGATATGCGCCAAGAAAGAAACGCCCTTCTCCGCAGTCTCGTTCCAGCGCTCGCGATGCCATTTGGCGAGAGGATACATGATCTCGTGAACGAAATTCGACTTGCGCGCCCTTTCGAAAAAGCGCAGGCCGGCGTTCCAATTTTCCCTCGCGCGCAGAGGCGGCGGCGGAATGTCCTGCGCCAAAAGCTTTTTCCCTGCCTGCCCGACAAAATCATCGAGGCTCACGGGGGCGTCAATTGTCGCGCGAAAATACCAAAGCGCATTGGCGCCTGGAAACTCGTTGCCATAGGCGGATGTCAGCGCCGTCTCGACTTTGTCGACCGCCGCGCCGTCTCCCTTTAGCGCCGCCGTCATGCAAAAGGCGCAGATGGCGTCATTGCCGACGCCTTTCACCACGTCGCCGCCAAGTTGGGCGGCTTGAAGCTTCGGGGTTACGCCGTCAGGCGGCGGCGAGGACTCGCCGGCGCGCAGGGCGGTGATAAAGGCAGTAATTTCCAGCCACCTGCCGAAATGCGCGACAAATTCGTCGGGATCAACATGGACGATAGCCAAATTAATCGGCTTTTTGCGGGCTTGCAGCTCGGCCATATCGGTCATCGCGTCACCTCATTGCGATCAAGCGGCGCGCGGCGCCGGACGTTGCTTTACTTCAGCGTGAGTCAATCAGAGGTGATCATGACTTCAGGCGCGCCTTCGGAGTCGTCAAACGCATCGTCCTCGGCAAGTTCGACGCCGGTGATGCAGACATCGCCATCGTCCACGATGACGTTGATCGGCGGGAGCTTCTTGCCCTGGCATGGACCGATGAAACATTCGCCGGTGTCCAGATCGAATTGCGCGCCGTGCTGTCCGCAGGTGAGGAAATTTCCCTCTTCGTCCAAGAATTCTCCCGGAGTGGCGTCGAGGCGCTCGTTCATATGCGGACAGGCGTTTTCAAAGCCGAAGAACTGGTTTCCCTTGCGCGTGATCAAGATATTCCAGGGCTTCGGTTCGCCGGTGGATTCGATCCGCATCAGCGAAAAACCGCGGGCTTGACCATCGTCAATCTCCCCATTCTGACAAATTACATACAGCTCGCTCATAGCCCGATTTCCTGGATGGCGTCGCGCGACGGCGCGGCGCGCGCTACACTCGCGCCTGCAAGCGCCGAGCCAGCCGCGCCGAGCGCGAATCTTTCATGCTTTTTGCAAAATGCCCGCTTGCAAACTGATTGCTTCTGCATCCTCATCGACCGAAAGAGCCAAGCCATGACCGTTATTGAGCACGACTTCGGACTTGCAGATCGCCTGACCGAGCGGCGCTTTGCTCGCCTACTGGAGCTTGACGCGTTGCATGAGGCGAATATTCGCGCCAATCCCTTGCCTTATCTCGAAAGAGCGAGCGAGCGCATCTTTCGACTAAGCGAAGTTCTTCAAGACGCGCTCGCGGCATACAAGGCGCAACCGCCGGAAGACGCGTTTGATGCACGCAGCATCGTCGTCGACGCGGCAGAATATGATCGGTTGAAAAAATGCGTCACCATCCTCGAGGCTGGCTACACAAAATTCGGCGCGCGCGACGACATTTTATAGACGCCTCGCCTTTTGAGCTATTGCTTTTCCATCCTGAATCGCTGCGCGACTTCAGGCGGCCGCCTTGGCTTCGACCGGCGGCTCCCATTTGAAGAGTTCGGCTTTTTCATCGCTTAGCGCCGACGAAAAGCCGGCCTCGCCGAGAATCTTGGCAAGCGCTTGACCCTCGCCTGTTGGCAGGCTGATATAAATCGGAGCGCCGCGCGAGATCAGCGCTTCGAACAGTAATTTGAAAGCGACGTCGCGATGTCCTGCCGCCGCCGCCGTGAGACGGATATTGATTGTTTCCTTGTTGGCGAGCGCCAAATCCAGGAGATCGCGCTCAGCCAATAGCGCACCGACAATCTCCTTTTCCGCGTTGTAGACGACCGTGGAGCAATTGTCTGAACAGCATTCCATTAGATTCGAGAGGGCGCGCTCCTGATCAGCGTCGCTCGCAATCGACACGGGAATATCGTCAGCGACGCCGCGAACAAGATCCCAAATGCCCTTCATGTCGCTGAGCGACGCCTCTCTGCAGGCCAGTTCCGACACGTTCTCACGCTCCATTGTCGTTGCGATCGCCGCGAAGGCGACTATGGCGCGTTCAAGCAATTTGCATACCCTTGCGCATCAAGGCCTTTGGCGGCGTGATGCTGCGCGAGATATGGCAAGGGATTTGCGACGGCGACTGGGTGATAAAGCATCGAGGTAAAAATGCCGGAAGAAGGCTATTTCGTTGACTGGGACGGAAATCTGCGCCGTACGGACGATCCAGGCGGCGGCTATTACTGTGATATCGACAGGGCCGCGCGTTATGTCGCGATCATGACAAAGAGCGGCGCTCTCGCGCATGAAGCCACCTTTTACAAAAGCACGGACGATGTCGCCAAGGCGGGGATCAAGGCGTCGCTTGTGCCCGGCTCACATCCCTGGGGTCGAAAGGAAGACGGCTTTTAGCGCGATCAGGCAAGAAGGGAGAGTCCTTCGTCATGTTGCCCACGACCATTCTCATCGATGACCGCCCGCGTTGCGTCGTGCGCCCAACCGACAATAAGGACCTCAACCGCTTTTTGCGAAATGGGAAGAGCTTTCTGCTGGCGCAGACGCCAGAGGGAAAGGTTACGCACAGGCCGGCAAGCGAACTCGAAATCTCATATTGGCGGCAAGCCTTGGCGCTCCATAAGGCATGGGGCGGCGACGAAGAAAGTTTTTTTGGCGTTCCGCTCCAGAGCGAAGCGGGCGGCGGCTAGATCCCACCGGTCCAGCTTTTCTCTCTGCTTAAGGCGCCCGCGCGCTCACTCATCCATGCTCGGCGTGAGGATAACTTCGGGCGGCGCGCCCGGCCCTTGCCCATGCAGAAATTCAACGGCGCTCACCAAGGACAGTCCGCCGTCGCTCTCCATGAGCACGACCGCCTCGAGCGGCAGTTCGGTAAGCTTGTTCAGTAATTCCCCAACGGTCATCTCGGCCCTTTCCCTGAAATATTTCATCCCCGCGCTGGGACCGATCATCCGGGATGGATCATGATTTCCATTGTGTCCTCGAACTCATCATCGTCGTGGCTTTGCGGCTCCGCTTCGCTCAGCTCCACGCCGCAAAGGCAAATATCATCTTCCACGACGACGATCGGGATAGGCTCCAGCGCTTTGTCCTTGCATGAACCTTTGATGCAAACGCCCGACTCGATATCGAATTCGGCCTTGTAGCGCCCGCAGCGCAGACGCGAGCGATCGTCGTTGAAAAACCTGCCCTCGCCTATGTTTAGCCAAGCGCCTGCATGGGGACAGGCGTTCAGATAGCCAAGAAATTGGTCGTCTTTCGTGTGAACCACAAAAATCGAATAGGGCCGGGCCCCGTCTGCGGTGACGCGCGACAGGCTGAACGCCTTCGCCTCTCCGGGCAGGATTTCGCTTGTCGCACATATGACGAAAAGCTGCACTCCGTCGCTCATTGACCGCAAACTCCCGTTGCTCCTCCAGACAGTCAGCCTTGTCAGATTCGCCACAAGATGACGTCACGTCTCGTCAAGGGCGCAGAATGCAAATGTCATCGGCGCCGCTGCGCCGCATATTGATGCAGGAATCTTGCCGAGGCGCCTTGCGGCCATGCGTTGTGCAGTAGAAAACTGGCTTGTCGCATGCGACGGGCGAA
Organism: Methylocystis sp.; assembly: GCA_022843525.1. GTDB lineage: Bacteria > Pseudomonadota > Alphaproteobacteria > Rhizobiales > Beijerinckiaceae > Methylocystis. Next base: position 4,867 of record JALHNR010000184.1, read on the forward strand.
GGGGAGAATAGTCGATGAGCACGATGACCATCGTAGAAGAAGCCAATCGGGATGAGCTCTCCAGGCTCGCTGGCTGCTATCTGTTTTCTGGCACGAAGATTTGGACTGACGCCGCCGCCGTGCATCGGGATGACGGTCCGGCAATCGTGCTTCCCGATGGAGCCGAGCGCTGGTTCATTCGAGGGAAGGACGTTACACGCGCCGTGAATTCATTCTTTTATGAGAATAAGTGGCCCGTCGACAAAGGGTTGAATCGTCCCGAGCAGCTCGCCCTGTTCAGGGCGCGATTCGTCGAGTGAGCGCCCCGCCTGCTGCTTGGCGCTGGCGGGGCTCTGCAAACAGGTCGTTATCAAGCCGCTTGTCCAAGCGCCTTCGAACGAATCGACTCAAGCTGAGATTTATCAAGTCGGAAAAGCCCGCGTCCCCCAGCCAAGGCTTGATAAAGAGTGGGAGCGGCGTCGCTCAATTCGTTGAACCACTGCTGGGGCGACAAAGGGGTCGGCCTTTCGCTAATTTCAACGACGGAGCCGTCGGACCCGAAACGCACATGGATCATCGCGATGTCAGACATCTTCTTCTCCGTTCCTAAATACCAGACCCGAAGCCGAGCAGCTCGACCTTGATGTTCTCCGTGCCAAGGACGGTGGCGAAGCATGCTAGGCGGGACTTGGAACCGACGCCGACGATCGCATCGAGCTTCTCGTTCTCTTCGCGGGTTGTTTTGGAGAGACCTTTGCGCCCTTCGTGCACAAAGATATGCCATGGGCTCAGGTCGTTCTTGGTTGCGTCGAAATCCGGCAAAAGCTTTTCATCCGCTGACCGGATCGCAGTTAGCAGCGTCGTACCCTCGCTGGCCTCGACTGTCTTGCCCGACGGCATGATCGTGATAGTTGGCATGGTAGTTTCCTTACTCCCTGTTAGTTCGAATCAATAAATCGCCGCCCCGGCGCCTACGTTGACGGAAGCGTCTTTCATCGTCTCTACGATGAAAGCGATGTGGCTCTCGGTGAGATGCGCGTGGAAGGGCAGCGCAACAGAACGGTCCGCGACTTTTTCCGTGACGAAGAAATCGCCACGACGATAGCCGTCATCCAGATATCGCCGCTGCGTATGAAGCGGCGCGCTATAGGCCGCCGCCTCGATATTTTCCACGCCGAGATCCTCGACAATTGAGTCTCTCGACGACCGGCTGAATCTTGTCCCAAGATGGACGACATAGAGGAACCAGTGAATCTCCGTGACGTCGGGACTGATAAAGGGATCCTTGATTCCCTCGAACGACTTGATGTGCTTGAAATAGTAATGCTCGATGAGCTTGCGCTTCTCGAGAATCTCGTCGATGCGTTTGAGTTGAGAGAGACCGAGCGCTGCCGTTATGTCGCTAATTTCGACCTGGTAAGGCGCGCTGGACCCGACGACGACCGAAGAACGCTCGTTCATTTTATGAGCGCGAAACCTTTTCAGCGCGACGGCGACATTTATGTCGTCGGTGACGACCATGCCCCCTTGGCCGCAGACGAGCGGTCCCGGCTGCGAGAAATCGAACACCGAAGCGTCGCCGAAGGAGCCGACAAGGCGGCCCTTATATCTGGAGCCGATCGCCTCCGTTGAATCTTCCAAGAGCGCAATCCGCTTCCGTGTCGCGATCTCTCGCAACTCGTCCCATGGCGCGGGATGGCCATTGGTGTTGCCTGCGACAATCGCTCGGGTTTTCTCAGTCAATGCGGCTTCGACCTTGGCCGGCGCAATCGTTCCCGACCAATAGTCGATATCGACGAAGACTGGACGCGCGCCGATGAGCGCGATCGCGTGGAGCGTTTCACGAAAGGAATAAGACGGGGCGATGACCTCGTCGCCCGGGCCGACGCCATACGCAAGCAGCGCGAGAACCAAACCCATCGTTCCACCAGCTGTCGCGACAGCAAATTTTCGTCCGACATAATCGGCGAAGGAGGCTTCGAACTCCTCGACGCGCGGACCGCTCGACAGACGGCTCGAACGCAGCACTGCTTCGACCGCGGCGATATCCTCAAGCGTCACGTCGGGATCGGAGAGCGGAATGAACGCCGCGGCTCCCGCGCCGCCTTCTTCCGTGTCGATTTCCAGCGTCGAGGTCACGATGCGACCCTCCGCAACGCCAGAATGATCCCGGTCGCCTCAGCCGGCTCGCTGGTAATCTGAACGCAGTGATCCTTGCCGTTTAAGAGGTGCAGGTCGCAACCAGGGTAGCTCGAAAACGGCGCTTCGATTACATCCGACGCGTCGCATTTAGAGAAGGAAAGATGCGGGAACTGCTTGCGCAGCGCCGCAATATCCGGCGCCCCGGCGCCTGCGAGGATCGCGTCGATCTGCGCCAGTTCTTCCACGCTCATGCCCATGCCTGGTCCCTTCCATGCCGGCGCTATTGCCAAAAGCGCCGTTCGGCGTCCTCGTTCAGATAGTCGAGCAACTCCGTCAAACGCTCGAAGGCGCGATCGAACTCCCAGACGCCGGCAGCGTGATCCTTGCGAAGTAGGCGCCAGCTCCTATTTTGCTCGTCATAAAGAAGCAGCGCGACGTCGACGACGCCGCCATCCGGATCGATATTCCGCGAACAGCAGGGACTCTGGATTCTATAACCGTTCGCGGTCTTCAACAGAATCGGGGTAACATATCTGTATCGTCGTCGCTTCGCGAGCGCCCGTTCTATTCGTCTGAAATCGAATTCGTTCGGCTGCGACGGATTCAAGACATCCGCTTGCGTCACCACTGGCTTTCGCATCGCGCTCATCTCAAATTACACCGGTTCGATTTCTTCCTCCAGGCAACCGACCACCAGACCTTCACCAAACTCGACGAGATAGATCGGCGTGTTCGTGTCGGTATGACTGCCGACCTGGACGATCTCGCCCAGCCCGCCGCTTGGAACGAGCAACGCTTCCGGCTCCTTGTCCGGAAAGCCGCCGTCGTTGACGAGATCGTTAAGCGTCTTGACGCGCTGACCCCACTGAAATTTGGGAAGTCTGGGGTCGATCATCTCGCCGCGGCTCCCGGAAGCGGCAATTCATCCTCTTCATCGCGCGCAACCGCCGGCTCAAGCTCCTTACGCTTCATGCCAACGCGATTGCCGCTCTCCGCGAACTCGACGCCATAGATGTAAAATTGCTGGAGAAAGGTGCCGATGCTCACGACGTAACCGAGCTCGCCCTTCTTTGCGAGAATGTCTCCGATCTCCTTGCCGGCGTATGTGCCATCATTGCGGATCGTACGCTTCGCCTTGACCTTGTCGCCGAACGCGAAGTAGGCCGGTTCGGTCAGTTCGCACACATCGCTGTCGCGTACGATATTGCTCATCGCCTGCTTCTCCTTCGCGATGTCCTCACGGCGTTACGCGGCATTGATGAGGGCGCCCTGACGGATTTCTGCGTCGCCGCGCTGGAGATGTTCGATCTCGCCGGAATTCACCTTGTCGAGATAGGCCCTGAACCAGGCGATCGCCGATTT
>JALHNR010000185.1 GCA_022843525.1 Methylocystis sp.
GATGGCGAAGAAGAAGGAAAGACGCGGCGCAAAGGCGTCGATGTCGAGGCCGGCTGCGACGCCGGCGCGCACATATTCGACGCCGTCGGCGAGCGTGTAGCCCAATTCGAGATCGGCCGAGGCGCCCGCCTCCTGCATGTGATAGCCGGAGATCGAGATCGAGTTGAACTTCGGCATATGCTTGGAGGTATAGGCGAAGATATCCGACACGATGCGCATCGAAGGGTCGGGCGGATAGATATAAGTGTTGCGCACCATGAATTCTTTGAGAATATCGTTCTGGATCGTGCCGGTCAGCTTTTCAGCCGGCACGCCCTGCTCTTCCGCCGCGACGATGAAGAGCGCGAGAACGGGCAGCACCGCGCCGTTCATGGTCATCGACACCGACATCTGATCGAGCGGAATGCCGTCGAACAGCGTGCGCATGTCATAGATCGAGTCGATCGCGACGCCCGCCATGCCGACGTCGCCCATCACGCGCGGATGGTCGGAATCATAGCCGCGATGGGTCGCGAGATCGAAGGCGACGGAGAGGCCCTTCTGTCCGGCGGCGAGGTTGCGCCGGTAGAAGGCGTTCGAGTCCTCGGCGGTGGAGAAGCCGGCATATTGGCGGATCGTCCAGGGCTGGGCGACATACATCGTCGGATAGGGTCCGCGCACGTAAGGCGCGACGCCGGGATAACCGTCGACGAAGGCGAGACCCTCGATATCCTGCGGGCCATAGGCGCTCTTCACCTCAATCCCTTCGGGCGTCAGCCAGCGGCGGGGCTTTGCCTCCTGCTCGGGCGCGACGGGCGCAAAGGGGATCGATGCAAAGTTCGGTATCGCGGACATTCTTTCCTCGGCTATTTTGCCATTTCTCTTAGACTAGAGCGGCCTGTCTCGCAAAGCCGTGGCCGCAGAGGGCGGAGCGCGGCGTTTTGAAGCGCTGCGGGTCAGCCGCCGCTCGGCTCGCCGCCCGCCCTCCTCGCCGCCCTCTTGCCCTGATCGCGGCAGGCGGGTCACAATCCCACTCCCGACCGATCGCCTTCGTCTCCAACCCCAACCCAGGAAAACTACATGCGCCATTCCGTATGCCTGTTGCTGATCGCCCTCTTCGCCAGCGTCGCGCCCGTGCAGGCCATGGCGGCAAGCGATATCCCCGACGACGTGAAGGTAAGATGCAAAGCCGATTATTCGAGGCTGTGCAGCGGCGTCATGCCTGGCGGCGGGCGCATCCTCGCCTGTTTTCAGGCGCATAAGGCCGAAGTCTCGCCGGACTGCGCCGATGCGCTCTCCAAGATGAAGAACTGACCCGCCGTCTCCCGCGCTTCCGCCGCCGACGGCGGGAGCGCGCCTCACGGGCGCGTTCAGCCGTCCATTCCGTCCGACGCCTTGGAGGGGAATCGCGCCGAGGCGTAGCGGATCGTGAGGACGGCGAGCGAGAGAATGAGCGTCGCGCCCGCGAGGATCAGTATGCCGACGTCGGGGAGAGATTCCGTCTGCACATAGCCGATCATGTGGCGGGTGAGCGCCGTGATGCCGACATAGAGGAGGAAGCGCACCGGCATGTGGTTGGTGCGGAAATAGATGCCGACCATCGAGCCGATTTCGAGATAGATAAAGAGCAGCAACAAATCTTCGATCGAAGCGTGACCCTTCGTCGCCATTTCGAGAAACGCTTTCGCCGCCGCCCAGACCGTCGCGCCGCCGATCGCGAACAGTCCCAGAAGGTGAAAGACTTCGGTGAGCAGGTAGCCGATCGGATCCATCAGATCCAGCAATCGACGCACCGCCGGGTGTTGCTTCCTGTCCAATTCTTTCATCGTTTGCCTGCAAAGTATGTGCAGCGCCCAGCATGATCGAAGGCCGCAGCGTCAACGTCGCGCATGGCGACGCCCGGCGCAAACGACTTTGTCGCAAAGCTCCTTATGCTTGTCCGCCAAGCTATGCGCCGAGCCGCCGTCCCCAGTCTTCCACCTTGCGGCTTTCGAGTCGCCTGCGCGCGAGCGCCCGCCAGCTTTCCGCGAGCTCCGGCAGCGCGGCCATGTCAGTGAGTTCATTGAAGGCGCGCGGCCGCACGTAGAGCAAGGCGAAAAGGCGGGAGAGCGGCCAATCGGCGCGCGGCCGTTCCAAAAGCCGCAGCGAGTCGCCGGGCTGCGCCGCGCCCGTTTCGAGGACGCGGTAATACCAGCCGCAGCGCATCGTCTCCTGCGTGCGCCGCGCCATGTCGCGCCGGCCGAAGCGAAAATTGAGGGTCAGGCAGGGCTGTCGTCCCTGGCTCACCTGCAGGCGCGCGCCGCCGAGCGCGAAGACGTCGCCGACGCAGACCTCAGTTTCGGTGAGCCCGCTCGTCGAAATGTTCTCGCCAAAGGCCGGAGCAACGAATTCGCTCGCAAGTTCCGGCAAATCCGCGCGCCAGGCGTCGTAATGCTCGCGCGGATAGTGGTGCAGCGCTTTCTCAGCGCCGCCATGATAACGCCGATCCGCCTGCCGATCGCCGACGAGCCCTTCCGTCTCGATGCGCCAGGGCGGCGCCACAGCCGCCTTGCAGATCGCGCTTTTGCGGCCGGGGGCGATCTCGCGCGGGCGCCCCGCGTAGAGCGTGTCGATTGGGAACTCAACCATCGCGATTCATTCCCGCGCCATCGGTCGCGCAGGTCTACCTCTGGACGGAGTTGAGATAGGCGAGCAGCGCTTCGATCTGCGTGGCGCTGAGCCGGAACTGCGGCATCTCGACGCCCTCATGTCCGACGACGATGCCCTCGGCGAGCGCCTCTTCGAGATTGTGCAGCGGATATTTTCGCGCGAGATCGCGAAACGCCGGAGACCTGGGATTGGCGCTCTGGCCGCGCGGGCCGACCGCATGGCAGCGGCCGCAATTTTCTTGCGCGATCGCCCGTCCGCGCTTCAGCAATTGGGCGTCGACAGGCGCCTTCGCCGCGGCGACGCCCGCGGCGAGCAAGAGGCAAGTCGTAATCGCCGGGGGTGCGAATCGGAGCATATTCGAAGTCTAGCCGCGCGCCCCGAGCCTGTCACCGCGCCCTATTTGCGCACGACAAGCACCGAACATTTGGCGTGACGCACGATGGTCTTGGCGTTGGAGCCGAGCAGATAGGTCGCCATCGTCGGACGATGCGAACCGACCACGACGAGGTCCGCGCCCCATTCCTCGGCTTCGGCGAGCACTTCCGGGTAGACGGCGCCGAAGCGCACGATCGAGGACACGCGATCCGCCGGATAGGCGATCTTGCCACGCAGCACTGCGAGGTCCTTTTCGGTCGCCTCCCGCATCTCCTCGTCAAAATTGGGCGGAATATAGTCGATGAAGGCCACCGGAACGAGCGGCTGGACATTGATGAGCCGAAGCTGAGCCTCATGCTCCACTTTTGCGAGCGCCACCGCCGCGTCGAGCGCGATCTGCGTGATCTCCTCCTCGCCGATCTCCACCGCCACCAATATTTTTTTATACATCCCCGCCTCCCGATGTGCGCGGCGTCGACGCCGACTCACTCCTTCATAGCGCGGCTGGCGCCGCCGAGCCACAGCGCCGCATCCGGCGAAGCTCAATCGTAGGATGGCTCCGCCGGCTCGGTGACGGAAAGGTCTCGTTCCCAGCCCTCGTTTTCGAGCACGAGCCGCTGAATGGCGACGGCCGAGCCATTGGCGTCGAGCGTTGGCAGCGCCTCGAAGCAAGACGGCCAACAGCGGCGGATGACATAGGCGATCGCCACCTGGCCTGCTTCGTTGAGAAGTTCGAGGACGACGTCCTTGCGGAAATCCTTGAGCGAAGATTCAACGCCCGCCGCGCCGTCAAGACTCCAGACCTTGTTGACCCAGAGCTCGAATTCAAGATCATGCGAGACGCCGCGTTCGACGACGATGGGCGCGAAGGTCGTCGCGCCCGGCAGCTTGCGCGCCAACGACGGGCTGCCGCCTTCCCGATATTCAATAACTTCAGTCGTGCGCCGCAACGGCCCGACGAGCGAGACGCCCGCGACATAGCGTCCGTCCCACTTCAATCGGAATTTGAAGTTTTTGTAGGGATCGATGCGGGCGGCGTTGACGGTGAATTGCGACATTGAAATCCCCTCGAGCAACTCGCGCGCATGCGTGGCGACGCGCGGCTAAGGCTATAGCCGCGCGCGCAAGCGCTCAACTCGCGAGACTTGGCCTTGTCAAAAACCGCCACGAGGGTAAACGTACGTTAGAGCGGCATCCAACGATCGCACACCGCACATGCGCCACAAAAATTGTCGTTGAAAATTCGGATTGTCACGGCTCTTATGTTTTCAAAGACTTCAATCGAAGTTACGTTCGCTTGTGTTTTTAAAATGATCTTGAGAGGAATTTATGAAGACTTGGATTCGCAGCGCCCTCGTGGCGTCACTCTTCGCGTCGTCCCATGCCTACGCCGCCGAGAACGGCGTCAATTACGACCCTGCGCACAGCGGCGCTTACCTGGCGGCGCAGAAGGCAAATGACGTCGCGACGATGAAGAAGGTCGTTGGCGACGATCTCACCCAGATCAGAACGCTGGGCTTTTCGCGGGTCAAAACATTCTACTCGACCTATTGCACGATCAACGGGCAGCAATGCGTAAGCATCGCTGAGCTGGCGTCAGCGAGAAACATGCGCCTGATGCTCGGCGTTTTCGAATTTCCCGATCATCCCGACTGGACGCAGTCGCAGATTAGCGCCGCCGTCGACGCTAATATCAGCTACCCCGGAACGGTCATCGCATTCGTCGTCGGCAATGAAGACATGTTCGATTGGCAAGGCAATCCGCAGCCGGCGATGCAGCAGCGAATCGTGGCAGACATGAACACGCTCAGGAGTAAGACCAACAACAAGGTTGTGGTGACCACGGCGCAACGCGCGCCGGATTGGCTTCGCCTCGCCGCCAGCGATCCTCAAAAAGTGTTGCAGAACGTTCCCGTCATCGGCGCGAATATCTATCCGTTCTGGGGCGGCTCGCCCGAGAAGGTCAATGGCAGGAGCGTCGCAAACGACATTCAGGCCACTGTCACGGGCTTAGCGAGCAAAACCACGAAGCCGGTCATCGTCACCGAGGAAGGCTGGCCGAGTTGCGGCAACAACGCCGGCATGAAGGACATGAACATCGACTCGGAAATTGATTATTTCAGCACCTGGAAAACGCGCCAGCAGAATTTCGACAGTTATTATTTCGCCGCTTACGACAAACAATCCGGCGGCGGCTGTCCGAACAACGACGACGCCGACAGGCATTTCGGCTTGTGCAGCGAATCCGGCTTAACGAAGGACGCCCGGCTGATGAAGTGCAAATAGCGGCGCTCTCGCGCCTGCCAAAGCGCGATGGCGACGCGTCGTCGCGGGACGACACCGTCGTCCCCGACAGCTGACGAATCAAAGCCTATTCGACCGCTTCGGCTTTGACGAAATTCCAGGACGCCGTGTCGACGATCCTGTTTTCACGACTCTCATTGCTGAGCTTGGCGCGAGTGCCTTCGACCGCTGTGACGGTCCACAGATCGATCTCTTCGTCCCAGGCGCCTTCGCAATTCACAAGCGTCGTGACTTTATAAATTTTGCCGGCCTCAAGCATGTTGCTGTCCTTTGCTGAAAGATCCCGTTGGGAGATACGGCATTGGCTCAACGCGACGATGCTTCATCGTCGCCAAGAAACGGGCGAAATTAGGGAAAGCTGCGGGCGACACGTAGGATAACGCTCGCCAATTCTTAAGTTTACGGTGTGTTAACGCCGCAACGCATGTAAAGCGGGACGGATAACGGCAAAGCCGGAGGATGCGCGCGCCAAGCCTCCTCCAACGCGCGATCGACGAGCGCCAGCGGATCGCGGCCATAATGCAGTCTGTATTTTTCGACCGCCGACCAGGTCTTCAGAAAGCTCACGAACTCGCTTTTCGAGCGCGCGATCGGCGTATGAAACAGCGGACAATTCACCTCCTCGAAGGGAAAAGGCAAAGTTTCATAACGATTGAAGTAAAGCGAAGAGTTCTCTCCCCAAAAGGGACCGAGAATATCGTCCTTGAGCCTCTGCAGAATCGCGTCGACCGCCGCCACTTGCGTCGATGGCCAGTCATAGGTCCATGCCGCGATGATCCCCTCGGGGCGCAAGGCCCGCCGCGCGTTTGCGTAAAAACTCGGCAGGTCGAACCAGTGGATCGAACAGGCGCAGGCGATGAGATCGACTTCGGCGCGCAGGCCGAGATCGTCTTCCGCCCGCGCCAGACGATAGTCGACATTGGGCTCTTTTGGCGCGAGCGCCAGCTGCCGGGGATCGGGGTCCGTCGCGAGCACGCGCGTGAAATGGCGCGACAGTCCGAGCGCCGCCTGCCCGCTTCCCGCGCCGCAATCCCAGGCGAGTCGATCCTGTTTCGCGGCGTTTGCAAGCCACGCGAAAAGCGCGTCGGGATAATGCGGGCGAAAGGCGCGATAGTCGCCCGCGTTGTCTCCGAACACCATCGTCTGGCCTGCATTCATTGCGGCGGCCTCACGTCGTCTTGAACATGCGACGCGGGCCCGAGACCCTTTTGCGTCAGCCACTGCGCCGTGACGCGATCATGCCAGGGCGTCAGGCTGCCGACGCCATGGAAGCCCATGTGTCCCCCGCCCTGCGTCAGCGCCGCCTCGATCATCGTCAGAGTCGACCAGTCAATCGCCGCATAGCTCTCCGCCGGCACCCAGGGATCGTCGAGCGCGTGCAGGATCAGCGTCGGCTGGCTCGCGCCGGCGAGAAAATTCTTCGCGGCGTTGGATTCATAATAGTCCGGCGCGCCCCGATAGCCGAAATGCGGCGCGACGAAGCGATCGTCGAATTCGTAAAGCGTGCGGGCGCCGGCGATCGCGGCGCGCTCGGCGGTGGTGAGCGCGGCGCTCGGCGCCAGCGCTTCGCGTTTCATCTCATCGAGCATGTAGCGATGATAGACGAAATTGCGCGGCGCCATCAGCCGGGCGCAGGACGCCGCGAGGTCGATCGGCGTCGACACGGCGACGGCGGCGTGAACCGGCAGCTGATGGCCGCCCTCGCCCATGAATTTCAGCACGAGATTGCCGCCGAGCGAATTGCCGATGAGCACGATGCCGCGACTGACGAGTTCCGCCGGCAGGCCGCGCAGCGCCGCGACGAGATCCTCGGTCTTGCCGGCGTGGTAGCGCCCGCCGGAGGTGGCGCGCGAGGGCGCGGCGCCGCGCAGATTGAGGCGCAGCACCGGCCAGCCTTGGCTCACGAGAAAGCGCGCCGTGGCGATTCCATGCCGGCTGGATTCGGAGCCGGCGAGTCCATGCGTCAGAACGATGAGCGGCGCATTCGTTTCCGCGGCCGGCCGATCGAGCCGCGCCGCGAGACGGTCGCCGTCCGGCATGGCGAGCAGCAGCCGCTCGCCGCCGGGAAGCTCCGGCGGTCCGCCGATGATGATGTTGCGCAACGTCTGCAGATCGCCGCCGAGCCACGGCGCCCGCTCGCGAAAGGCAGGGAGCGTGGGCGGTGAGGGGGAGGGTTTATCAGTCATCAGTTTCATCGCACTTCTGATCGCTTTCTCCATGCGCTACGCAGCTCATAGCTCATAAGCCAAACTATTAACCCAGTAAGCTGACGCCCTTCCGCGAACAAAAAAAGAACTTGGCAAAAAGAACAAATCATGCACACTGGAGTTCAGGGTCGAGCGCGCTCTTTCGCCCAGCGCCTTTGCCCGGCGCCCTCGCCTCGCGACCGCCCTCGCAGCCGCATTGCCGCGCCTAGCTAACCGTGTCAGAAGGAATTTCAGCCGTGAGCCAAGCCAATCTCCGCCTCGTGGAAGGGACGTCCGTGGACAAGACCAAGGCGCTCGACGCCGCGCTGTCGCAGATCGAGCGCGCCTTCGGCAAAGGCTCGATCATGCGGCTCGGCAAGAACCAGAAGGCCGTCGAGATCGAGACGATCTCCACCGGCTCGCTGGGGCTCGACATCGCGCTGGGCGTCGGCGGCCTGCCGCGCGGCCGTGTCGTTGAGATTTACGGACCTGAATCCTCCGGCAAGACCACCCTCACCCTGCATGTCATCGCCGAGGCGCAGAAATTGGGCGGCGTCTGCGCCTTCGTCGACGCGGAACATGCGCTGGACCCCATCTACGCCCGCAAGCTCGGCGTCAATCTCGAAGATCTCCTGATTTCGCAGCCCGACACCGGCGAGCAGGCGCTTGAGATCACCGACACGCTGGTGCGCTCGGGGGCCGTCGACGTGCTCGTCGTCGATTCGGTGGCGGCGCTGACGCCCCGCGCCGAAATCGAGGGCGAGATGGGCGACGTGCAGCCCGGCCTGCAGGCGCGGCTGATGAGCCAGGCGCTGCGCAAGCTCACCGCCTCGATCGCCCGCTCCAA
>JALHNR010000186.1 GCA_022843525.1 Methylocystis sp.
GTGCGCTTTGTATTGCGTCGCGACGCAGATCCGCCTGATGCCGGAGTTGAGCGCATTGGAGAGCGCGAAGTCGATGATGCGCGACTTGCCGCCGAAATAAACTGCGGGCTTGGCGCGCCTGTCGGTCAATTCCATCAGCCGCGCGCCGCGGCCGCCGGCGAGCACATAGGCCATGGCGTGGCGCGCGAGGGGCGGATTTTCAAAGGCGGACATCGCCAGTTCCCATCAGATCGATGACGCGGTGATCGCGCGAATGGGGCGCCTTCGCCCTCATGCTGAGGAGCCTGCGCAGCAGGCGTCTCGAAGCGCGAGGGCGAGGAAGGTCGCTCCTAAGGGTTGCCTCGTCCTTCGACACGGCCCTTTCGGGCCTCCTCAGGATGAGGAAACCCCTGCCCCGATCTCTTGAAGCGGACATCTTCATCGCCCTGCTCGATTCGATCTTCATTCTAATTCATCGTTTTCGAATGCGAAGAAGAGAGTCGACAGCGGCGGCAGAAGAATCTCGGCGCTCGCGGGAAAGTCGCGGAACGCTTCGGCGCGCGCATAAATGGCGCCGAGATTGCCAAGTCCAGAGCCGCCATAGACCGCGGCGTCGGAATTGACGAGTTCACGCCAGCGTCCGGCGCGCGGCAAGCCGAGCCGATAGGCGCTGCGCGTCACCGGCGTGAAATTCGTGACGACGACGATCGCGCGGGAGCGATCCGCGCCAAAACGCGCGAAGGCGAATACCGAACTCTCCGCGTCGTCCGCGACGATCCATTGAAAGCCTTCGGCCTCGCAGTCGCGCGCATAGAGCGCCTCCTGATCGCGATAAACGCGGTTGAGGTCGCGGATAAACGCCTGAAGTCCGCGATGCGGCGGAAAATCGAGCAGCCACCAGTCGAGGCTGCTCGCGAAATTCCACTCGCCCGTCTGACCAAACTCCTGGCCCATGAACAGGAGCTTCTTGCCGGGATGGCCCCACATGAATCCATAATAGGCGCGCGCGGTCGCGAAACGGCGCCATTCGTCGCCGGGAATTTTACCGATGACCGAGCCCTTGCCATGCACGACCTCGTCATGAGAGATCGGCAGCACGAAGTTTTCGCTGAAGGCGTAGAGCAGGCCGAAGGTCAGCTCGCTATGGCGCCATTTGCGATGGACGGGCTCGGATGAGAGATAGCGCAGCGTATCGTTCATCCACCCCATGTTCCATTTGAAGCCGAAGCCGAGTCCGCCCGCATATGTCGGCCGCGTCACGCCGCCCCAGGCGGTGGATTCTTCGGCGATCGTCACGACGCCGGGATAAAGCGCGTAGACGCGTTCATTGAACCTTTGAAGAAAGGCGACCGCGTCGCGATTGTCGTTGGAGCCGTCGGGATTGGGCGACCATTCGCCCGGCTTTCGCGAATAATCGAGATAGAGCATGGAGGCGACGGCGTCGACGCGCAGCCCGTCGATGTGGAAGCGATCGAGCCAATAGAGCGCGCTGGCGATGAGAAAATTCGCCACTTCGCGCCGCCCATAATCATAGATCGCGGTGTTCCAGTCGGGATGAAAACCGCGCCTCGGATCGGCATGCTCATAGAGCGGCCCGCCGTCGAATTGTGCGAGGCCATGTTCGTCGGTGGGAAAATGCGCCGGAACCCAGTCGAGAATGACGCTGAGGCCGGCCTGATGCGCGCGGTCGACGAAGCGGCGAAAGCCGTATGAGTCGCCATGCCGCCGCGTCGGCGCGAAGAGCCCGATCGGCTGATAGCCCCAGGAGGCGTCGAGCGGATGCTCATTGATCGGCATCAGCTCAATATGGGTGAAGCCGAGATCGGCGACATAGGGCACGAGCTGATCGGCGAGTTCGTCATAGGTCAGGAAGCGCCCATCTTCGCCGCGCCGCCACGACGGCAGATGAACCTCGTAGACCGACATGGGCGAACGTCTCGGGTCGACTTCGGCGCGCGCGCGCATGTGAACCTCATCGCCCCAGTGATAGGGCGCGTTCGAGGCGACGACGGACGCCGTCGAGGGGCGCAGCTCCGCCTCGAAGCCGAGCGGGTCGGCTTTGAGCGGCAAGAGCTCGCCATGCCGCCCGATGATTTCATATTTGTAATTCGCGCCGGCGCCGATGCCGGGAATGAAGATCTCCCAGACGCCGCTGTCGATCCGCTTGCGCATCTGCGCGCGTCGCCCATCCCATTGGTTGAAGTCGCCGACGACGGAGACGCGCCTGGCGTTCGGCGCCCAGACGGCGAAATGGGTTCCTTCGACGCCCTCATGCGTCAGCACATGCGCGCCGAGCTTGTCATAGAGCTTCTGATGCGCGCCTTCGACGAGCAGATGATCGTCTGTGGGACCGAGCACCGGGGAAAAGGCGTAAGGGTCGGCGAGTTCCCATCGCGCCGCGTCGTTCGAGGCGACAAGGCGGTAGCGCGCGCGCCCCTTCAACTTCGTCAGCCCTTCGAAGAAGCCGTCGGCGTGAACGCGACCCAGCGGCGCAATCCCCGCGCCGTCGGGCGCAACCGCCTCGACTCGCGTCGCGCCTGGAACGAATGCGCGGATCACGTAACCCTCCGGCGTTTCATGCAGGCCGAGCACGGCGAACGGGTCGCCATGACGCGCGCCGAGGATGGCGTCGATGTCGTTTGCGGAAGCGCGCCAGTCGGCTTCGGTCACTCTCTCGTCCTTGAAGCCGCATCGTCATTGCGAGGAGCGAAGCGACGAAGCAAACTAGATATGATCGAACGACGCTGGATTGCTTCGCTTCGCTCGCAATGACGCAGTCTTACTCACACAGCGACATTCCAGATCTCTTGCGCATATTCGCGGATCGTGCGGTCGGAGGAAAACCATGCGACCCGCGCCGTGTTGAGAATGCTCGACCGCCGCCACGCCTTCTGGTCTCGCCAGCGCGTGTCGACGCGGCGCTGCGCCTTCCAATAGGCGTCGAAGTCCTTCGCGACCAGAAAGTGATCGTAATAGGTGAGCGTATCGACAAGCTGCGCGTAGCGATGCGGATCGTCGGCCGAAAAGACGCCTCCAGCGACGGCCCGCAGCGCCTCGGCGAGACGGGGACTCGCGGCGATCGTCTCGCGCGCGTCGATGCCCTTCGCGCGGCATGCCTCCACCTCCTGCGCCGTGAGGCCGAAGATGAAAATATTGTCATCGCCGACGCGCTCCCTGATTTCGACATTGGCGCCGTCCAGCGTGCCGATGGTGAGCGCGCCATTGAGCGCGAATTTCATATTGCCAGTGCCCGACGCCTCCATGCCGGCGGTCGAAATCTGCTCGGAAAGATCGGCCGCAGGAATGATCGTCTCGGCGAGGCTCACATTGTAATTCGGCAGGAACACAATCTTCAAAAGCTCGCGCGTCGCCGGATCGGCGTTCACGACCTTCGCCACGTCATTGGCGAGCTTGATGATGAGCTTCGCCTGATGATAGCTCGCCGCCGCCTTGCCGGCGAAGATCTTCACCCGCGGCGCGAATTCGCGCGCCGGCTGCGCGATGATGTCCTGATAGAGCGCCACGGCTTCAAGCACATTCAAAAGCTGTCGCTTATATTCATGGATGCGCTTGATCTGCGCGTCGAAGAGCGCGGCAGGATCGACGCTGACGCCGACGCGCTCGAAAATCGTCGTCGCAAGGCGCGCCTTGTTTTCGCGCTTGGCCGCCGCGAATCGATTCTGGAACTCGAACTCGTCGGCGAATTGCTCAAGTTCGATCAGTCGTTCCGGCTCATCGAACACGCCGGCGCCAATCGTGTCGGCGAGCAATCGCGAGAGCGGCGGATTGGCCTCAAGCAGCCAGCGGCGGAAGGTGACGCCGTTCGTCTTGTTGACGATGCGGTCGGGGTAGAGCCGATGGAAATCCTTGAACACCGTCTCCTTGACGAGCGCGCTATGCAGCGCCGAGACGCCATTCACCTTGTGCGAACCCAGAAACGCCAGATGGCCCATACGCACATGCCGTCCGTTATGCTCGTCGATGAGCGACACGGAGGAGAGCGTCGCCGGGTCGCTCGCGCCCTTGGCGCGCAGGCAGTCGAGATGCATGGCGTTGATGAGATAGATGATTTGCATGTGGCGCGGCAGCAGCCGCTCCATCAGCTGCACGGGCCAGGTTTCGAGCGCTTCCGGCAAGAGCGTGTGATTGGTGTAGGAGAAGGTCGCCTGGGTGATGCGCCAGGCCTCCTTCCACTCGACGCCGTGGACGTCGACGAGAAGCCGCATCAGTTCGGCGACGCCGATCGCCGGATGCGTGTCGTTGAGCTGGATCGCCACCTTGTCGGCAAGCCTGAGGATGTCGCCGGTCTGCCTCAGATGACGGCGGATCAGATCCTGCAGCGAGGCGGACGCGAAGAAATATTCCTGCCGCAGCCGCAGTTCCTGTCCTGCGGGCGTCGAGTCGCTTGGATAAAGAACTTTGGAAATCGCCTCGGCGCGCGCCTGCTCCGATTGCGCGCCGACATGATCGCCCTGGTTGAAGGCGTCGAGGCGCAGCGCGTCAGGCGCGCGCGCCGACCACAGTCGCAGCGTGTTGACATGTTTGCCGCGCCACCCGACGACAGGCGTGTCATAGGCGACGGCGACGATGGTCTCGCCCGGCCGCCACACATGCGCCAGCATGCCGTCGGCGAGGCGCGAACTTTCGACATGGCCGAAAAAGCCGACGTCATAGGTGATTTCCGGCCGCGGGAACTGCCAGGAATTGCCGAAGGAGAGCCAGTCTTCGGGATATTCATGCTGCCAGCCGTCCTTGAGCGTCTGGCGAAACAGCCCGTGGTCGTAGCGAATGCCATATCCCATGGCGGCGATTTCGAGAGTCGCCATGCTGTCCATGAAACAGGCGGCGAGGCGGCCGAGCCCGCCATTGCCGAGCGCCGCATCAGGCTCGAGCGCGCGCAGCATATCGAGATCGACGCCAAGTTCGGCGAGCGCGTCGCGCATCGCCTGGGTCAAACCAAGATTCGTCAGCGTGTCGATGAGCAGACGGCCAATGAGAAATTCGAGCGAGAGATAATAAACGCGCCGCCGGTCTTCCTGATAATTGCGCTTCGTCGATGCGAGCCACGAAGGAACGAGCCGATCGCGGGTCGCAAGCGCGGTCGCGACGAACCAGTCGCGCGGACTGGCGTCGGCGTTGTCCTTGCCGACCGTGTAAGTGAGGCGCCGCTGCACGTCGTCGCGCAGCGCGGCGACGACGGCCTCGTGGGCGGCTTTGGGCGGGTCGAAAGCGTTCAAAGCGATCCTTTCGCGGCGGACCGGGTTTCCGGCCAGACGGTCTTAGAGGCCGCTGTTTTACGTAGAATTGGAATTTGGCGCTACCGGGCCGCGCCGGCGCCTGAAGTTGAGGCGCCGAGAGCTGCTCACCGAACCTCAAAAGTGAGGGCGCGGCTTTCCGCCTGATCCGGTTCGCCGCCGGATGCGACGAGGCGGCGCCCGCTCACGCCCTGACGTTCGAGATAGCCGGTCGCCGCCTGCGCGCGCCTCTGCGCCAGCGCGTCATTGGGCGCTTTGGCGCCCGAACCGCGAACGTGGCCCCTGATCTCGATCGTCGCGTTTTCCGGGCAACGGCGAATGATCGTCGCCGCCTTCTCGAGCGCGCGCGTCGCGGATAGAGTGAGTTGCGCGCTGCCTTTGCGAAAGGCGAGTTCGCCAGGCGTCGAAGAGGCCTCAAGGGCCGTCTGGCAGTCGACGATCGTCATGCCGCCAGATACAGCCGTGGCTGGCGCGCTTGGCCCTTGTGCGTGGACGGGGGATAGGGTCGCGTCGGCGGTCGCTGTATCGTCGGCGGGCAGGGACGGCGCAGTCGGCATGTCGGCGTCTGCGCTTTTTGGCGGCGCGGCGAAGCGGCGACCCTGTTCGCGGTCGGACTGGCCGATCACGACCGCTCCGACCCAGAGGAGCGAGGCGGCGACCAGCCCTACGGCCCAGCCCTCATGCGCCAAGATCGACCGGTGCTGCGCCAAGGCGCCGAGGGCGGCGCCAATAATCAATGCCGCATAGGCCGCAAGCGCGCCCTCGACCAAAGGCGCGGCGGCGTCGAGCGCGCCAAGTCGGACGAGAAGGAGGCCGACGCCGAAAGCGAGCGCGGTCCACACCAACCAGCGGGCGACGAGGCCATTTTCAGGCGCGCGCCGGGTGAACGCCCCGGCGGCGGCGCCGATGGCGAAACAGGCGAGAAGCCACGGCCAGAGGCGAGAAAATTCAACAAGCACGCGCCGACCCTAACGGGATGAAGGCGTCTCTCCAAGACCTAAACGCGCATCGGCATCAAGACGTAGAGCGCAGTCGCCCCGTCGCGGTCCTGCACCAGCGTCGGCGAGCCGGGGTCGGCGAGCTTGAACAGCGCCGTGTCGCTGTCGAGCTGCTGGGTGATGTCCAGGAGGTAGCGAGCGTTGAAGCCGATGTCGAGCGGCGGCCCGTCATAGTCGGCTTCGAGCTCCTCGACCGCCGAGCCCTGGTCTGGATTGGTGACGGAAAGCACGAGCTTGCTTTCGGAGAGCGAGAGCTTGACGGCGCGGCCGCGCTCGGAGGAGATCGTCGAAACGCGATCGACCGCCTTGGCGAAGACGTCGCGCTCGACGGTGAGCCGCTTGTCATTGCCGGCGGGAATGACGCGCCCGTAATCAGGGAACGTGCCGTCGATCAGTTTCGTCGTCAGCAGCGCGTCGCCGAAGGTGAAGCGCATCTTGTTGATCGAAAGCTCGACTGAAACCTCTCCCTGCGCGTCCTCGATGAGACGCATCACTTCGGTGACGGCCTTGCGCGGCAGGATAATTCCCGGCATGCCCGCGCTGCCTTCGGGCGCGGGAAGCTCCAGCCGCGCCAGACGATGGCCGTCGGTCGCGACGGCCCGGAGCATCGGCCGACCCTCGACATCAAGCGTGTGGAGATAGATGCCGTTGAGGTAATAGCGCGTTTCTTCGGAAGAGATGGCGAACTGCGTCTTTTCGATCAGCCGCTTGAGATCCGCCGGCGCGAGCGCGAATTTATGGCTGAAGTCGCCGGAGGTGACGTCGGGAAAGTCGCTCTCGGGAAGACTCGAGAGGTTGAACCGCGAACGCCCGGAGCGCAGCGTCAGCTGTCCGGCGTCGCCGGTGGCTTCCAAAGAGACCTGCGCGCCTTCCGGCAGTTTGCGCACGATGTCATAGAGCGTATGCGCCGGCAGCGTCGTCGCGCCGGGTTGGGAGACCTCCGCCGCGGTCTTCTCGGTAATCTCAAGATCGAGGTCGGTGGCCTTGAGCGTCAGCGCGCCGTCCTTGGCGGACAGCAGCACATTCGCCAGGATCGGAATGGTCGTGCGTCGCTCCACCACGCGGTGAACATGGCCGAGCGCCCGCAACAGCGCCGCTCTCTCGATCGTGACCTTCATCGCCGGAAAATCCGCATATTATTGCGGCGCGGCAGGCCGCCGCGCCGGGGCGAAGACTTTGGCGCGGCAGGACGCGAAGCGCAAGGGCGGGTGACGCGCCGCCGGGAGTTCGTCCACGAATTTCGGCCAGGCGCTGCACGATGGCGTCATCACAAAGCATTTAGACCCGGCAGGGATCGCATGAAACCGCCTGGAGTCTTTTCGGCGAAGTCGTATCGCAAGCTCAGATAATAGGTGCGCTGCGGATAGGGATGAAAGGCATAGGCCTTATAGCGGCCTATATTGTCGACGCCCGCGGCGAGCGTCCACTCGGGCGTAAGCCGGTAGCTCGCCTTGGCGTCGAAAAACAGGAACGAACTGGAGCCGCCGGCAAGCACGTCATGGTTGAAGTCAGAATTGTCGAGGTTGTTGAAGGCGGCGGTTTGGTATCGCACGCCCGCCGACAGGATGAGATTGGGCTCCCATGGCGGCGTATAGACGGCAAGACCGCGCAGGCGGATGCGCGGAATGCGCAGGAATTGCATGCCCTGCGTATTGGGTTGGCGCCAATTGGATAGGGTTTTCGCGTCGGTGAAGGTCACGCTGCCGTTAATGTCCAGGCGTTCCGTCAAGAAATCCTTCATGTCGATCGCGCCCTCGACGCCGCGGAAACGCACCTTGTCGACATTGACATTGGCGCTGGTTCGAAGAGCCGGATCGATGAGGTTGGCGATGGAGTTCCAGCGATCGTCCATGAACAGGGTGACGCGCGGCCGCGCCCAGCCGATCGACCCCCACAGATTCTCAAGCGTATATTCTCCGCTCAGCTCATAGACCGTCGAAATCTCGGGCTGAAGATCGGGATTGGCGATGGTGATCGCGTTCGGGGTCACGAGGTTTTGGAACAATTCATTGACCGTCGGATAGCGGTAGGCTCGTCCGATCGCGCCGCGCATCACAAAATCCCGCGAAACATTCCATACGATGCCGC
>JALHNR010000187.1 GCA_022843525.1 Methylocystis sp.
TCAAGAGCGTCAACCGTCTGCGGCTCAGCGAGCCCGCTGGCGTGGGCGATCGCCCACGCGGTTTCCTGCGTACGCTCCCTGGGGCTCGCTTCGACAGCCTCGAGCCGTTCGCGCCGCAGCCGTTCGGCGAGTCGCGCCGCTTGGGCGCGCCCTGTCTCGCCAAGCCGGACGCCGGGCGCACGGCCGGCTAGAAGCCCGCCTATATTGTCATAGGCCGCGTGCCGCACGAGAAGAATCACGCTCACGCCTGCAGTCTCAGACGCGCTGGCGGCGCGTCGGCGCCGTCGATGAAGCGCTGCGTGCGCTCGCGCGCCTCCGCGTCGGTGAACTGCTCCGGCGGAGACTTCATGAAATAGCTCGAGGGCCCAATGAGCGCGCCGGCCTCGCCACGGTCCATGGCGAGCTTTACGCATCGCGCCGCGTCGATGACGATGCCGGCGGAGTTGGGCGAATCCCATACTTCCAGCTTCACTTCCGCGGATATGGGAACGCCGCCGAACGCCGTGCCCTCAAGTCGAATGAACGCAAGCTTCCGGTCCGTGAGCCAAGGCACGAAGTCGCTGGGACCAATGTGGATATTGCCATCGGCTAAAGGCTCGGGACACTGGCTGATCACAGACTGCGTTTTGGAAATCTTTTTCGAAACGAGCCGCTCGCGCTCCAACATGTTCTGGAAATCGGCGTTTCCGCCGACATTGAGCTGGTAGGTGCGATCGAGTTTGACGCCGCGTTCGGCGAAGAGATTGGCGAGCACGCGGTGAACGATCGTCGCGCCGACCTGGCTCTTAATATCGTCGCCGATGATCGGCAGGCGTTTCGCCTCGAATTTCGCCCGCCATTCGGGACGCGAGGCGATGAACACCGGCAAGCAGTTGACCACGCCGCAATGCGCCGCGAGCGCCTGCTCCATATACCATTCCGCCGCGCGCTGCGATCCCACCGGCAAATAGCAGATCAGCACATCGGTGCGCGTTTCCCGCAGCACGCGAGCGACGTCGCAGACAGGCGCGTCCGATTCCTCGATGACATCCTCAAGATATCGACCGATCCCGTCGAGCGTCGGCCCTCTTAAGACTCTCACGCCGGTTGGCGGCGCCTGAGCGAATATGTGGGTGTTGTTGGGCGCGCCGTGGATCGCCTCGCAAACGTCGCGCCCGACCTTGGTGGCGTTGACGTCGAAGGCCGCGGAAACCTCAATGTCCGCCACCCGATATCCGCCGAGGTCGGGCGTCATTAACCCTGGCGCCTGCGCATCGGCGGAGGTCTGGCCATAATAAGCGATTCCCTGCACCAGCGAGGACGCGCAATTGCCCACGCCGACGATCGCTATGCGGAGTTTTCGCGCGCCCAGTTTCCGCTCCGCTGTTGCCGAGACCTAAGGAACTACACAGGATCAAACCTCGGGCGCGTCGTGTTGTTCCATTCGTCGCGACTTCGGTTGTGATGAACGCGCGCCTGCGTCGCGCACGAGACCCAACGAACGGCTCAAGCGCTCCAGCCGGTCCAGGGCCGCTCCGAGCGGGCCTCGTCCGTACGTCACCGCGCCATACGCGGCCCCCGCGGCACGCGCCCAAAGCAGGTAGATCCACAGCGCCTCGAGTCGCCGGGCGAGTAGGTAGATGCGACGGCTCCACACCGCGATATGGCGTCGCGCGCGATAGACGAGCTTGCGCCGGAGCGGGAGATCGCGATTGGGCGCGACGCGTTTGCGCGGCTGGATGGCTCGGCGGCGGTTGCGTCGCAAAGCGAGCCGATAGGCGAGGCCCTCGCGCCGGTGTCGTAGGCCCGCATCTTGCGTGCGCACGACGAAGTCCGCGTCCACCTCCTGAAGCTCCACCCTAGCTTCCTTAATGGCGCGCTTCAGAAGGCTCTGGACCACGGGCGATCGAACGACGACGACATTCGTGCCGCGGCCATCCGAAGCGTAGGGTTCAAGCCAGGCGTCGCCGAAAGATACATCCGCCGTCTCCGCGACCACGTCGTCGCAGAAATCGCAGGCCGAATTCTGGAAGAATCCGGCGCCCCAGTCGCCGTCAGCCAGATTCCACCAGTCCTGCTCGCGCGGCGCCCCGTCCAGATGCGAGATGTGGGCGCGATACCAATTGGCGGGGCGCTCGGAATTTTTGAGGCGATAGTCGATGCCGGTCATCCGCCCGGGTGGAACGCCGAGCTGCCAGGCGAAGCTCTCGCCGAGGCGTGCGCTTTTCATATGGCCGCAGAACAACCCCAATAAGAAGGCGATGCGCGCGCGAAGCAGCGGATCTTGCCGACGCAGCAGTTGGATCGCCTTAATGAAGCAAGGAATCCCGACCACGGCGTAACGCCCTGGCGTCTCGCGTATCTCAGCGATCACCCGCGAAAGCTCCACCGGATGGTAGCGGGACTTCGCCCCAGCGCGCACATCCTCCACGCTGCGCGAAATGCAATAGTCGAACAACCGACCGTCGGGCAGGGGAGCTTGCAGGGCGACGATATGCGCGACGCCATCAACAAGTCCCTTCCGCAGCAACTCGACGGCGACCCAGCTCACCAATCCGCCAGAACTCCCGCCTTCGCGAAAGCCGTCCTCCGTCGCATGTCCGACATAGGCGGCCTCAAAACGGCCGATCAGCGGATGGCTCGACGTAGCGTCTGCGAAACGCCGGTTCGAAATCTCGTCCTCATTGGCCGCGTGCGGAGAAAACGGACAGATAGGCGCGACGTTACGAATCGCGACGGCGCGCGCTTCGCTTCGCGGCGCCAGTTCTCCATAACGATCCAAGGCCATCGCGACGCCGTCGCCGGCGCAGGCGCCGCAGCCGACGCACAGGCCGGAACGGCGCATCGCGTCGGCGGTGAGTCGGGGACCTTCGTCGTTCACCGCGCGCCCTCACGCCAGAACGCGGTCGAGAAACGCCTCGGAACGCGCGCGCATCAGGGAAATCCGCTTATAGACCGAGGCGTCCGGCGGAGCCGCCATCGCCTCATCAAGAGCGTGCGGCTCAGACTCGGACACAAGGTGCCGATGAGCGCCGAGCAGAGCGGCAAGATCGCGCACCTTATTGGTGCGGTAGTCGGACGCGGCGCATGCGAACGGCTTTCGATCGAGCAGCGCGAAGACGCAGCCGTGAAAGAAATTGGTCGCCACCGCGACGGCGTTCGACATGAGCGCGCGAAAGGCTTCGGGGCCCGCCTCGATCCTCTGCTCATCCGCCCAGTCATTGCGGTAGCCGACGCTGACGAGACGCAATCCCTGCTGACGCGCCCAGCCGATGACGCGCTGCGTGAACCAATCTGGAAAGCTGTGTCCGTAAACGGCGAGGTAGCGACGATCGGCGCCGTCCGGATCGCTGTCGCCTGGCGCCGGTGGGGAGAGCAGGCAAGGGTCGAGCGCCAGCTCCGGCGCTGGCAAATCCATGCCGTCGAGAAGCCGTCTCCCGCTTTCCTCGCGCACCGATACGGCGTCGAAATTCGCGAGCCAATTCCGCCACGGCGCGCCAATGCAGTCGCGCTGATAATTTCCGAAGCTCGCCGCATAGGTCGCGAGCCGCAGACCAGGAACGCCTTCTCCAAAGAACAGCGGCCAGCCGCCGTACCAGGGGTGATCCAGGTTGAAGACTTCGTCGCTGCCCACAAGAACGATTTCGCAGGAGTCGCTCTTCTGAGGTTGCTCGAGCGGAAAGCGCGCCGATCTCGGCAGGCGCTGCACAGCGTGACGGAAGGCGCGGATCTTTTGAACGTAGCGCGGGATATCCTCGCTGCGCGTCGTCGTCGGCAGGGCTGGGGACAGCGCGCATTGGAGCTCCGCGCGCCGCACGGCTTCCGACACATGGTCAAGAAGAACAGCAGCCTGGCCGCGCCGCTCCAGCCACTCGAGGAGACAGCGCGCCTGCCAGTAGGAGCCATAGTTGACGCAGCGATGAAATGTCAGGACGCCGATCTTGTGCCGCACAGTCCAGCTCCTTCGTGAACGGCGCCCCGCGCGATCAACCGGCGGGTCAAGGCTTTGTTCCTGGCTCGCCGCGCGCGCGAACGACGGGGCGATGTTCCTTCTCGCCGCGGCTCTCTCGAAACTGGTTCAGCGTGTAAAGATATGCCGTGATATTCCGGCTTTGCTCCTCGCTTAGATTCATATTTGGGCATGGCGTCCCGGCACGAATTTCTGGGGGTCCTGCAGCGCCATCATATTCTGCGTCGTGTTGCGAAGAACGCCGGCGAGATAGATCCGCCTGCTGATGAAGTCGAGCGGCGGACCCACGAGCCCGTCGGCCCGGCAAGTGATTTTTTTTTGGTAGGAGCCGCACCCGACGTTGCGGATTTCGCCGACGCCGCGCGTTGGATCGCCGTCGACCGGCCCGCTCCACGACTCCGAGGCTTCGCTATGGCCCGCCACCGACAACGCTAGACACATTGCGAGAACTGTGGAGAACGTCGTCGCGCGGTGCATGGGCTCCGGCCCAGCGACGATGATCAAACGTCACGACGTTGAGAGAGAATTGCGCTCGATATTCCGTGCCAGTGCAGCTATGTTTTGCAGGCGTGGTTTCCGCCCGCGACATTTCTGAAAGGGAACAGGCGCCAGTCATTGAAGGGCGATCCGTTCCGCTCGAACCGCCTCGAGTTCATCGGACTGGCGTTCAGGCTCGGAGGCTTCGCGGACGATGCATCACGATGCGCTCTTGGCTGCCCTCGTCGCAGGAGTCGTCACTCTCCTCGCGTTTCTTTTTTGGCCAGCGGTGGCGGATCAGCTCCCGGAAATGGCTTGGTCGGCGATCGTCTATCTTTTAGTGCTGCTCGTCGGCGCCTGGATCTTCAACTCCTGGCGGCGAACACGGCGCAAATAGCGGGTTGACAGAGTGAATTATCGACTGGCGGGCGCGGAGCATCGCTTTCCCACTTGACAGCGGTCAATAAACCTACTCTTAACGGCTCGCCATTTAGATCGCGATCTTTCTCAGGCGAACAGGGTTCATGCGCTTTCTTAAAAAACTCCCAAGCTTTGCCGCGCCGCTTGTCGGCGTCACGGTTGCGCTTGCCCTGTGCATCGTCGTTTTCGCTTTGTCTTTGGCAGGGATGGATCCCAGCCTCGATTAAAAAGGGTCAAAACGTCCGCCCCTCATTCGATAGCGGCTTCGACGACGTCTGCTTCGTCCACCTCTTCCAGCACCTCGTCAATGCTGTCTTCTTCCTCATCGGCCGTTGACTCTTCTTCGTCATCAGCCGTTGACAAGAGAACATCATCGGCGACCGGTTCGATGACGGGCGCGACTGGCGTAGGCCTGGCGAAACTCGCCGAATACGGTCGCCTTGCGGCCGAACGCAAGACCTCCACGACTTGGAAAGCCGCGGCGCACTTTGGACAAACGATCGGCGAGCGGTTGAGATCGTAAAACGGCGTTGCACAAGTCAGGCATCGGCGTTTCACGCCAAGTTCAGCTTTGGCCATTGAGATATCCCTTCGAAGTGGACTGCGTGCGCTGGCGCGGCAGGATGGATCTTATCGCCCTTGAGGCGACTTGGCGCGCCAAACGGCTCTCGATGCCAGTTCAGTGGCTACGCAGTGTTAGCACGGCGGAGAGCATCGGCCGTAATATTTCGCGATGGGCCCGTGAATATCGCAGAAAACCAGCTTTAATATTTGGGGATTGGGTCACCTGAATACAAGGCGGAGCCGGCGCGTTACGAGGGCTGCCGTCGCCAGCACGGAAAATTGCGACTCCGTTTACAGCCGAGGAACGGATTATAAATCCGGCGAAAACCCGCCGCTTCAACTGCGGCGGCCAACGAGAGGACGATGCGAGTTGTGATCCTCGCATCGTCATTGCGCCACTCCGGCGGTGTTAGTGCGAGCGCATGAAGTTAAGCAACGTGGCGCTCAGGCTACCGCCCGTGAACACGACCGTCGCGCCAAGGGCAAGCAACGCGACAAGGTTGAGAGTCAGATCATTCGCCGCGCCCGCTAGGGCGAGAATGCCGAGCACGATTACGGCCAAACCCGAGAGCGCCTGAATGCCTGCTGAGCCGAAGGCCATCTCGCTTGCGAGAATTTCGCCGCCGCCACCGCTAATCTGATCTCTGCTCCTCAGCGACTCTTGGCTGAGCACATGCAGTTGCCACACGGCGTTGCTGCTCAGGACCAGAGCCGATCCAAATGCGATCGCAGCGACGGGCGTCAGCGTTGCAGGTTCGATGCCGAGCAGCGAAAGCACGCCAAGAACGATGCCGGCCGCGCCAACGAGGAAGACGACCGACAGGCTGCTGCCGCCGAATCCTTCGGCATTGATGGTTCTCGAGCCAGCTGGAAAGATGATCTGGGCGTATTCGGACAACATCGCTCCGCCCTGGATCAACAAGGCGACGCCAAAGACGATGGTGGCGATGGACGCCATCATCGGCGCATTCACGCCCGATAATCCAACGATGGCGATAACGACGGTGGCCAGACCGCCGATGGCGTCGATCAAGCCTCCATACGCCGCCGTTTCACGAAATGTCGACTCCCGAGAAGTAATGGACATGACAGTGCCTCCAGACTTGCGATATCGCCACACGAGCAAGAGCGCGTGATTCCACATAGCGTTGGATTCACCCAGTCAAGATCGACAGCGCGTTTACGCTGAAGCAGACGCAAGCCAAGCGGCAAGCGTACAAGGTCGGTTCAGTTTGCGCGTCAAACGCGGGGAGTCGGCGGGCGCTGCGAAGTCGAGCGCATAAAGCTAAGAAGAATGGCGTTCAGGCCGCCCCCTTTGAGAACGAGTGCAGAGCCGAGAATGAGCAGGGCCACGAGGTTGAACGTCAAGTCATTCCTGGCGCCGGAAACGGCAAGAACGCCGAGCAGAACTGCGGCGAAGCCGCCAAAGATCTGAATGCCGGCGGAATCAAAAGCCATTTGGTTTGCGAGAATGTCTCTCGAAGATTCCTCGCCACTGGCGGATGCGCGGCTGACGACATTAAAGATCTGAATGCCGGCGGAATCAAAAACCACTTGGTTTGCGAGAACGTCTCTCGAAGACTCCTCGCTCCTGGCGCAAGCGCGGTTGACGACATGAAGATGCCACGCAGAGACGCTGCTCAAGATCAGCGCGCCTCCGAACATAATCGACGCGATGGGCGTCAGCACTGCCGAATCGAAGTCCAGCAGCGAAAGCACGCCTAGAGCGATGCCGCCGGCGCCAAACAGAACAAGCGCCGAACGGCTGCTGACGTTGAACATCGGAGAGTTCGCGCCGAACAGCACAGAAAATCCGGCATGGTCAGACATCATGCCATTGCCCCGGATCAACAGCGCGACGCCGAATACAATTGTCGCGATCACGACCATAATCGGCGCGTAGAAACCGATGAGTCCGAGAATAGCGAGGATGACGGTTGCAACGCCGCCAACATCATCGATCAAGCCGCCCCGCCGAACGCGCAAGGGAAAGGCCGATTCACCGACCGTCATCGACATATTCGTCTCCCAACTTCAACGCCCCCAAAAGATAAGATTTAATTAGCGGCCGTTTGGCGCCGGCAAGATCGATCAGCGGACGCGCAAAAACTTAGCCTTGAGCGTGACCGCGCCTGTCACGTGCCGCGTCACGTGCTAAGTCTTGAACCGCAAGAACGCGTAAGAGGGCTCGCAGCGCGCTTTCCATCGCGCAACCGCGGGTTTTCGCGTCGGGTCTGCGCCTATGGGTGTGCGGTCGCGATCACGCTGAGTTGGATCGGGCTCATCTCGCTGGACTCGATGTTCGTCGCCTACCGCTCAGGCCGCGTGCGGCCTGCCAGGTGCGACGGCGGCACGCCAGCGACACGCCAAACGGCGCCGGAACGGCGTGGCGCGCAGCGACGGCGTGCGCGTCACTTCGTCAAAGATTCACCGACTGTCGCGGAGGCGTGGTCGCGCTCTTGCAGGAGGCGAGCGTCAGTCGAGAGCCTTACCGCCTACCTCTTCGCAAGCGGCGGCGGACTCCTTGAAGACCCAGCCCTGGCCCTTGCAGGAATTCATACCCTTGCATGCATTTTTAGGCGAGTGACAGTCGGCCTTGCCCTTACAGCTATTTGCGCCAAGGCAATGCACTTTGCCCGTCGACGCCGCCTTTGCGGGCGGCGCAGCGCCAGCGAGAACGATTGAGATCGCAGCAACCGCGAGCGTCGCTCCCTTGCATCTATCCGTTTTCATATTTTCGTCTCATCCCTGTTTGCATTGCACCAAGACGTTTGCCACCATGGTTTACCAGTCTTGGATGGTAAAGCAAAAATGCGCACGCCTTGGCGACAGTATTGGACCTACGAGAAGGGCCCCCACACAGCCGCTCTACGTGTACGCCTC
>JALHNR010000188.1 GCA_022843525.1 Methylocystis sp.
CGGATGTCGCTCCGACGCTCGCGCAGATCATGAAGCGCGGCTTTTTGACCTGCGGCGTCACTGACGCGCCCGGCTTAGCTCAACGCGACGGCGGGGGTGAATGGCGCGGCTTCGAGGTCGATTTCTGCCGGGCCGTCGCCAGCGCCGTCCTCGACGACCCGGCCAAGGCGCGATTCGTTGAGCTCTCGCAGAAAGAGCGCGCTGGCGCATTGCAGGCCGGCGCTGTCGATCTGCTCGTTAGCGCATCGCCGTGGACCCAAGCGCGCGACGCCGGACAAAAGCTGATCTATGCCGGCGTCTTTCTCCATGACGGGCAGGGGTTCTTGGTCCGCCGGCAGCGCAACCTAGCTTCCGTCCAGGACCTCGACGGCGCATCGATCTGCATCGAGCAAGGCACGCCCTACGAACTCGCGGTCGCCGATTTTTTCCGGGCCCGCAAGGCGAAATATGATCCGAAGCTGTTCGCGAGCCTCGAGGACGCGGCCAAGGCCTATGACGGGGAAAAATGTGAAGCGCTGACGGCTGACGTTTCGACGCTGCATGGCGTCCGCATCGGCTTGACCGCGCCTGCGGACCACGCGGTCCTGCCGGACATTCTTTCGAAATCGCCGCGCGGCCCGCTTGTCCGCCAAGGCGACGATCAGTGGCTCAACATCGTTCGCTGGACGCTTTTCGCGATGATCGACGCAGAGGAGTTGGAGGTGTCGAAGGCGAACGCCGACGCCGCTTTATCGTCGGAAAATCCGCAGATACGACGGCTTCTCGGCGTTGACGGCGCCCATGGCGACGATCTCGGCCTCTCTCAGGACTGGGCCTACCGTATCGTTAAACATGTCGGCAATTACGCCGACGTTTTCGAGCGCAATCTCGGGAAGGGCGCGCCCTACGCCATGGAGCGCAGGCTAAACGCTTTGTGGAACAAGGGCGGCCTGATGTTTGCGCCGCCGGTCAGATAGAGGTTCGATCCGGTGATGGCGCGCGTAGCCTCGCCCACCAATCCGCCAACGCCTGGCGCTCGGGCGCGATGTCTTCCGCCAGCGGCCCGGCGAAGGCGCGCCATTCGTCGCGATAGTGCGGAGAGACCGCTGCGATCACCGGAACGCGCGCGGTCATCGCCGCTCGGAAGGCGTCGCAGAGACCGCCACGCGCGGCCTCCTGTTTGGAGAATTTGCTGACCACGATCAGTTGCGCGCCGTCGCGCGCCGCGCGTTCGATCGCCGCGCAGGCGAGCGCCAGTTCGCTCGTGTCCAGGTTGCAGGCGACCGAACCGGAGCCGAGATCCTGCGAGATCGGATAAAAGGCGCCGGTGGCGACGTCGCGCAACATGATCGCCGATCGGCCAGAGGACTCCGTGACGCGCGTCTGCGTCACGCCGCCGACCCGCACGCCATCGCGCATCAGCTCTTCGGCGAAGGCTTGCATAAGGGACTGGACCCGAACGCTATCTTCGGCGGGCAGGGCCGCAATGCGCGTCCATCCGATCGCGGTCGTCAGCGCGGACCCGCTCAAGACAGGAGATTCTTCGCTGGGGACCGACATCGCATCCTCGCCGAGCGCGCCGAAAGAGCCTATGTTTCCGGTTGCGCGCCGAGCCTCTTGTTTATCAGAGACTGCGGCCGATTTGATAGAGAGCGTCAGATAAAACGACGTGAACCGCAGTGGGCGAACATTCACCTAAGCCGCCGGCGACTCAAGGCTCTGTGCAATCGGGGCCGATAGACGCCTTTCTTGACAAGGCGAAGAACGTTGCGGCGAGCGCGTCGCGCGGACGGTTGATTTTCGCGCTGGACGCCACAATGAGCAGACAGCCGACCTGGGACATGGCCCAGTCGATACAGGGCGAAATGTTCCGCACCACCGCCGCGCAGGGCGGACTGGATGTTCAACTCGTTTACTTCCGCGGCTTCGGGGAATGCCGCGCCTCGCGCTTCGTCTCTGGAGGCGAGGGGCTCGGCGCGCTGATGTCGCGCATCGCCTGTCGCGGCGGCCGCACCCAGATCGGCAAGGTTCTGCGCCACGCTCTCGACGAATCGCGTGCGGGACGCGTGGGGGCGCTCATTTACATCGGCGACGCCATGGAGGAGCGGCTCGACGCCCTGGCGGCCACGGCAGGCGAACTCGGGCTGCTCGGCGTCAAGACCTTCATGTTCCAGGAGGGCCAGGACTCAGCCGCACAGCAGGCCTATCGTGAAATTGCACGCCTGACGGGCGGCGCCTATGCGGCGTTTGACGCCACTGCTCCGCGGCGTTTAGCGGAGCTTCTCGCCGCCGCGGCGGCCTATGCAGTAGGGGGCAGACCCGAGTTGGAGCGGCGCGCCAGCGAAGGCGAGGGCGCTGCGCGCCTGCTCCTGTCTCAGATCGGTTGAGGATAAAAGGATGCCCATTCTGATCGGACTCATCGCCTTGCTCCTGACGGTTGTGGCGCTAAACGCCTATACGAAGACGTCGCCGGCGCTGTTGGCGGTGATTTTGAAGCGCGGGGGCGGCTTCGTTGCTCTTGCCATGGGCGCCTTGCTTCTGGTGCGGGGACGCCTCGATCTCGGCATGGCGCTCCTGGGCTTTGGCGTTTGGCTGATGGGCGTCGGCGGTGGCGCGCTGAGCGGCTTTCGCAAAGCGGGCGCAGGCGCGAGCGGCGTATCACGGGTTCGATCAGCCATGATCGAAATGGAGCTCGACCACTCCACGGGCGCCATCAGGGGCGTGGTTCTGGCCGGGCAGCACGAAGGCGCGCAGCTTGATTCCTTGGCGCGGCCTGCACTCCTCGAACTCTACGGCGTTTGCCGCCGTGACGATCCTGACGGCGCGAGGCTCCTAGAGGCTTATCTGGACCGCCGTTTTTCCGGTTGGCGTTCGGCAAGCGATACGCACGCAAACTCGGGGGGTTTTCGTCCGGGCGAGGGCGGCGCGCGTCGTGCGGGCGCGATTTCGGAAGACGAGGCTTACGAAATTCTCGGCCTCAAGCGCGGCGCCGCGGCGGCGGACATTGCGCGCGCCCATCGTGATCTGATGAAAAAGCTTCATCCAGATCTTGGCGGAACGACGGATCTTGCGGCCAGGGTAAATGAGGCCAAGGACGTCCTGATGCGGCGTCACCAGCACTGACGCGCGTCGCGCGCTGTAGTCGTGGTCCCAAGTCGCGGACATGATCAGTTCTTTGTCGTGAAGCAAGAGAAGCCGGAGCGCTTGAGCGCCTTGCACGCCGACTGCGCCGTGTCTTCCTCGAGTCCGGCGAAACGCGCGCGATAGAGCGTTTCGCTTCCCCTCTGCACCTTCTCGGTGAACGCCTTGGCCGTCGCGGGAAAGCCTTGAAGCTGGCTACGCGCGCGCGCGAGCAGCTGATTGGCTTTCTCCTGATCGTCGGTCGCGCCGATCTGGATCATCCAGCCCGGACGCCCGGGACGCACGGCGTCCGCTTTGGCGCCATTGCCGCGAATGGCCGACGGCGTCGTCGATACGGGCATAACGTCGATTTTTCGCGCGCCGCTCGTCGTCGAGCCGTCGCGCGCGGCGACCGGCGTGGCGCCGGCGCGGGCCTTGGCGCTCGGGGACGCGCCCTTGCGTTCCAAATCGGCGGCGTCGGCCGTTCGCTTCTGACCGCCAGAAACGAAGGCGGGACGAACCGCTGGGCGTGCAGCGCTCTCCTGCGGCGGAATGGACGCCGCGGGAACCGGAGCGTTCAGCTGGCGGCCAAACGGTTCGGGCTCGGCGGCCGCGTCTTCCTGAGGCTCGGCATAAGCCAAGCGTTCGGCGGCGATCTGTTGGGCGCGCTCCGCGGCGCGCTCGGCGCGCTGCGCGCGCTCAGCAGCGAGTTGCTCCTGCGCCTGGAGGGCGCGCGGATCTTCGCTCACCGCCGCCGCGGTTCTCACGGAGGAGCCGCCGTCTATATGTTCCTCGATCAGCCCCGCCATGATGCGATCGCGCGTGTAGGCGGTTTTGCCGCCCATCACCACCGCGACGATGTGGTGCCCGCGTCGGCGCACGGAGGTCAGAAGATTGAAGCCGGATGCGCGCGTATAGCCGGTCTTGATGCCGTCCATGCCCTCGACCTGGCCGAGGAGATGATTGTGGTTTCGGTGCAGCGCGCCGTTGTAGGCGAAGCTCGGCGTCGAGAAATAGCGATAGTAGCGCGGAAAGCGCTCCTGGATGGCGCGTCCGAGCACCGCAAGATCATAGGCCGTCGTCACCTGATTAGGATCAGGCAGTCCCGAGGCGTTCTCATAATTGGTGTTGCGCATACCAAGCGCATGCGCCTTGCGCGTCATCATCTGCGCGAAACTGTGCTCGTCGCCCGCCACGTTCTCGGCGATCGCGCAGGCGATGTCATTGGCGGACTTGGTGACCACCGCCTTGATCGCATTGTCGACGCTGATCGTCTGTCCAGGACGCAGGCCGAGCTTGGAAGGCGCCTGCGCCGCCGCGTGTTGTGAAATCATCAGAGGCGAGTCCAGGCGCAGCCGCCCTTGTTCGAGCTGCTCGAACAGAAGGTAGAGCGTCATCACCTTTGTCACCGAGGCGGGATGGCGCAACTCGTGCTCGGAACGGGAATAGAGCGCACGGCCGCTGTTTGCGTCGACGACAATGGCCGAAAAGCCGCGATGCTCGCCGACGACGGCGTCGCTGACCGCGTTGGCGCGCGCCTTAACCGCCGAATTGCGGTCGTCAGAATCACTGCGATGCTGGAAATGATGTCCGCGGCGCGCCTCAGCGGGGATAGCCGACAGTGTGACGAGGATCGTGGTGATCGTGGCAAAGCTTGCCGCGAGGGAGCGGGGCCGCGGCAGGCGGTCCGACAATCTCGATCTCAGCATAAACGCGCCCCTTGACTTCACTGTTGTTCGCGCAACCGCCCAGCCGCGCCAAAAGTGACGATTTGGCAGACTAAGGGCTTGCAGTTACCCGGGGGTTAAGCACGCGCCCTGCGCCATATTTATTGCGCCGCAACATTTTCATTGACTTTAATTTGTGCATTGCATATAAATAAGTCGTGAGCGGGGCGCATAGCGCCGCATAGGGCGCCTTTGCGCCAAAATCATGAGGACGAACCCATGGCAGCTAATTTCGACAGCGTTCAGAAGCTCGGCAAAGAGCAGTTCGAAGCCGTCTCCGCCGCTGCGGCTGCGGTGACCAAGGGCTGGCAGAGCATCGCCGCCGAGACCACCGACTATTCCAAGAAATCCTTTGAAAAGAGCCGCGTCCTGGCCGAAAAGCTGATCGCGGTCAAGAAGATCGACGAAGCGCTTCAGCTTCAGTCCGATTTCGCCAAGAGCGCCTACGAGGATTTCATGGCCGAAGCCACCAAGCTCGGAGAGCTCTACGCCTCGCTGGCCAAGGAAGCCTTCAAGCCGATCGAATCTGCGGCGAAGGTCTATAGCCCTGCAGAGTAATAGGCGCTAAACACGTTCGTCCAAAACGCGGCTAGGACACATGAGCCCCGGGGAGGCAGTCGCCTCCGCCGGGCTTTGGACCGAGCGCCGTTCGTGCTGTCTCGCTGAGACCTGTGGTCAAGCAAAGCCCGAGCGGCCCTCTTTTAGCCAAGGAGTATCACATGAGTCATGGAAAGCCGGCCTTCGCGGCGGGCGCCCTGTTTGGCGCGTTTCTTCTGAGCGCCGCAACGCCCGCTAATGCGCAGGACGTGCGCATCGGCTGTTCCCTCGTCCAGCAATATGGCGGCGCGGAAGTGAGCGCCATGCTTGAGCAGGTTCGCCCAACTGTTGGCGACAGCGAGGCGAACGCCCTTCACGCCAAATATGTCGGCCTTAGGAACGACTGCAGTTCGAATCTGAGCGCGTCTCGTGTGGTTCGCCTCTCTCCTGCGATGCACAGGCTCCTCACCGAATATGGCGTGAACGTTCACCGCTTCGCCGTTTTGCAGCGATAGCCTGCTCGCCGCCCCACAATTGAAAGCGTCGGGGCGGGCGCTTTTCACGCTATCTGGGGACGGCGGCGCGCGCGGAGTTCCGGCACGCGGCGCGAAACTGTAGACTTCGGCCCGAATTCGTTCGCGTCCTCGAGGCCTAAAGACCATGCCTGCAGCCGAAGCTGGCTTCGTGCATCTTCACGTCCACACCGCCTATTCGCTGCGCGAGGGCGCGCTTTCGCTTGGCAGGCTGATTGATCTCGCGGTGCGCGACCTTCAACCCGCGCTCGCCGTCACCGACACCAATAATCTTTTCGCGGCCCTCGAATTTTCCGAGAAGGCGGCGAAGGCTGGGCTCCAGCCGATTGCTGGCGCGCAGCTCCGCGTGGATTTCGGCGACGGCAAGGGCAGCGTAGTTTCGGCGCGCGACGATCGTTTCGCCAATCTCGTGCTGCTGGCCAAGACCGAGGCCGGCTATCGCAATTTGATGCGGCTCGCCTCGCGCGCGTTTCTCGACACGGAGCAGGGCGACGAGCCGCATCTGACGCTCGACGCGCTCGCCGCCGACGCCGATGAGTTGATCGCGCTGACCGGCGGGCCGGATGGCGCATTGGACCGCGCCCTGGCGCAGGGCAGGCCGGAGCAGGCGCGCGCGCGCCTCGCGACGCTCGAGCGTCTCTACGGCGACAGGCTGTATGTCGAGGTCCAGCGCCACAATTTGCGCTCTGAACGCGACGTCGAGCCGCAGCTGCTGGACCTTGCCTATCGTCGCGGCTTGCCGCTCGTGGCGACCAATGAGCCCTATTTCGCTCAGCCCAGCGATTTCGAAGCGCATGATGCGCTGCTCTGCATCGCCGAAGGCGCGGTGACGAGCCTCGACGATCGGAGGCGGGTCTCGCCCGAGCACTACTTCAAGACTCGCGCCCAAATGCGCGCGCTGTTCGCCGATCTCCCAGAGGCGACCGCCAACACGCTGGAGATCGCCCGTCGCGTCAGCTTCCGGCCGCAGACGCGCAAGCCGATCATGCCGCGATTCGTGCAAGACGCGCGCGATGCTCAGTCTCTCGACGACATCGAGGCGCAGGAGCTGCGCCGTGAAGCGATCGAAGGGCTGGAACAGCGCCTCGCTGCGCATGGGCCGGCGCAGGGCCGAACGCGGGAAGAATACGCCGCGCGACTCGATTTCGAACTTTCCGTCATCGAGAAGATGCGCTTCCCGGGCTACTTCCTTATCGTCTCCGACTTCATCAAATTCGCCAAATCCCAGGGAATCCCGGTCGGACCGGGAC
The DNA here is from genome assembly GCA_022843525.1 of Methylocystis sp. Taxonomy (GTDB): domain Bacteria; phylum Pseudomonadota; class Alphaproteobacteria; order Rhizobiales; family Beijerinckiaceae; genus Methylocystis. Next base: position 7,147 of record JALHNR010000188.1, read on the forward strand.
GCGGCTCCGGCGCGGGCTCGCTCGTCGCCTATGCGCTGACCATCACCGATTTGGATCCGGTTCGCTTCGGACTCTTCTTCGAACGCTTCCTCAACCCTGAGCGCAATTCGATGCCGGATTTCGACATCGACTTCTGCCAGACGCGGCGCGGCGAGGTGATCGACTATGTCAGACGCCGCTATGGCGCCGACCGAGTCGCGCAGATCATCACCTTCGGCTCCTTCCTGGCGCGCGGCGTTCTGCGCAGCGTCGGTCGCGTTCTCGAAATGCCGCTCGGACAGGTCGACAAGCTCGCCAAGCTCGTGCCGCAGAATCCGGCGAAGCCCGTCACGCTCGCCGAAGCGCTGGCGAGCGAGCAGAAGTTACGCGAGGCCGTGGAGGAGGACGAGCGCGTCAAGCGGCTCTTTAAAATCGCCGGCTTGCTCGAAGGGCTTTATTCCAACGCCTCCACCCACGCCGCCGGCGTCGTCATTGGCGACCGGCCGCTGCACGAGGTGACGCCGCTTTACCGCGACCCCAAGTCCGACATGCCGGCGACCCAGTTCAATATGAAATGGGTCGAGCCGGCGGGGTTGATCAAATTCGACTTTCTCGGTCTGAAGACGCTCACCGTTCTCGCCACGGCAAGCCGCCTGGCGCGCCGCCGCGATCCTCATTTCGATCTCGCCAAGGTTCCGCTCGATGATCCGGCGACCTATGCGCTGCTCGGCCGCGGCGAGACCGTCGGGATATTCCAGTTGGAAAGCGCCGGCATGCGCAAGGCGCTGGTCGAAATGCACGCCGATCGGTTTGAGGACATCATTGCGCTCGTGGCGCTGTATCGACCGGGTCCGATGGCGAATATCCCAACCTATTGCGCGGTGAAGCTCGGCGACGAAGAGCCCGACTATATTCATCCGGCGATCGAGCCCATTCTGAAGGAGACCTTCGGCGTCATCATCTACCAGGAGCAGGTGATGCAGATCGCTCAGATGCTCTCCGGCTATACGCTCGGCGAGGCCGACAATCTGCGTCGCGCCATGGGCAAGAAGATCAAGTCCGAGATGGACGCCCAGCGCGACCGTTTTGTCAGCGGCGCGATGGAGCGGGGGCTCGCCAAGCTGAAGGCCAACGAAATCTTTGATTTGCTGGCGAAATTCGCCGATTACGGCTTC
>JALHNR010000189.1 GCA_022843525.1 Methylocystis sp.
CTCAAATATTCGAGGACGCGCGAGCGCGCCCAATAAATATCGACGCCATCGTCGAAGATGACGTAGACGAAGGATACGCCGAAGAATGAAAATCCGCGCACCACTTTGGAGCGCGGAACGGTCAACATCGAAGTGGTGAGCGGATAAGTGACTTGATCCTCGACGACTTGCGGCGCCTGGCCCGGATATTCCGTATAAACGATCGCTTGCACATCGGAGAGATCGGGAATTGCGTCGAGTGGCAGTGTGCGCAAGGCATAGACGCCGCCTGCGGCCGCGAAGGCAGCGCCCACGAATATGAGCAAAAGGTTGCGCGCCGACCAGGCGATGAGACGGGCGATCATTTGCCCGCCTCCGCTTGGTCGAGAGCTCGTAACGCCGCCTTTAAATTGCTTTCGGCGTCGATGAGGAAGTTTGCGGCCGTAACCACGCGTTCGTTTTCGCTCACGCCGCTCTTGATTTCGACGAAGCCTTCGCCGCGCCGGCCGATCTTGACTTCGCGCGGCTCGAAGCGCCCTTCGCCCTTGTCGACAGTCGCCACTTGCCGCTTACCGGTGTCGATGACGGCGCTTTCTGGCGCCGTTAGCACCTTCTCGTTTCCGCCGGCTGCGATCTCGACCTCGGCATACATATCTCCCCGCAGCAACCCGTCGGGGTTTGGCAGTTCGATCCTGACGCGCGCCGTTCGTGTCTCCATATTGAGATGGGGATAAATCAGAGCGACTTGCCCCTTAAAGGATCGATCTGGGTAAGCCCGTGGCCGCACGTCGACCTTTTGTCCGGGCTGGATCAAGGCGATGTCCCGCTCGGCGATGTCCGCCAGCACCCAAACTAGAGAATGATCGACGATGCGAAACAGCACGTCACCCGGCGCGGCGCGCATGCCGGCAATTGCCGCCCGCTCCAGGACATGGCCGTCTTGCGGCGCGGGCCATGCAATCACACGTGGAACGCTGCGGGCGCGCCCGATCGCGGCGATGGCGCTTTCGTCGAGGCCGAGATTGACGAGCCGCCGCTTGGCTCCCTCCAGACGCTGGGCGTCGATCCCGCCGCCACGCCGCATGTTGAGGACGGCGACATATTCGGCGGCTGCGCTCGAAAGATTCGGCCCATACACGCGCATCAGCATCTGGCCCTTGCGAACGTAATCGCCCTCCGCAAACTGCCCGACCGATTCGATGAAGCCTTCGAAGCGCAGGGAGACGATCGAGATACGTCGCGGGTCGAAGTCGATTCTGCCCGTCGCTCGAACAGGGACGCTCAGCGTCCGGCGTTGGACGGGTTCGGAGCGAACGCCGGTCTTTTGCAGCTTTCCGGGGCTGATCGTGATGGTCGTGCCGTTCTCCGCCTCGTCCTCGTAGACGGGTACGTAATCCATTCCCATCTCGTCTTTCTTGGGAACGGGCGATGTGTCAGGCAGGCCCATCGGATGGCGATAGAAGCGCACGCGTCGTACGCCGCCAATCTTGGCGGCGCCTGCAGGAGGCTTTTCCTCGAAACTCACATCCTCGCTGGCGCGCACCGGCAGATAATCTTTGCCTGCCGATGTCTTCTTGGGCGTCGAGGAATAGGCTGGGCGACCGTCGGGATCTCGGTAGTAAATGATCGGGCCTGTCGTTGCAGGCGCCTTATCCGAGATGTTAGGCCCGGCGTCGCCCAGCTTTCCCGTAGGTGTAACCCATTTGAAACGTCCCTCGACCAACCAAGCGAGGCTGGCCGCGACGACCGCAAAGCCCAAAAGAATAACGATGTGACGGCGAGTCATAGTGAGCCTCCCGCCAGTCGTTCAAGCTCAGCGTATCGGGCTTGCTCTTCGACTCTAAGCTTAAGGATTTCGAGTTCGATCGCTTGCACGCGTCGTTCAGCTTCCAGAGACGTCGTCAAGTCGGCGGCTCCGGCTGCAAATCCGCTTCGTGCCGTCTCTACCGAAAGGCGCGCCGGATTGAGCTGGCGTTGTTCGACAATGCGGATCGCCTTGCGCACCGCTTCCAATCCGAACCATGCCTCGGCGACATCGCCGTCGAGCCGGATTCGGATGGCGTCGTAGCGCATCTGGGCGGCGCCGAGTCGTGAACTGGCGGCGCGCTGTTCGGCGTCTTTTGCCTCATATTGCAGCGGGACTTTGAAATTAAGCATGAATTGCCCGGTGTTGTCACCGGTGGGACGCTGCACAAAGGTCGCTCCAACGGTAACGTTTGGGTAGTAATTCAGATCCGTGAGCTCTTTAGTTCCGGTCGCCGCGCGGACCTGCGCGTTGGTCGTGGCGAGGGCTGGATTGGCGGCTCTCGCGAGCTCCTGAACGCTGACCAGCATCAGCTTTGTCTTCAGCGGCCGAAACCCACTGGGAATAGCGAGCGGCTCTTGCGAGCCGCGACCGATCAAGGCGTTTAAGCGAGCGGACGCCGACTTTGCCTCGCCTTGACGGCGTACGACCTCTGTTTCAGCCGTCGCCGCTTCGATCTCGGCCTTGATCACTTCCTGCTGGTCGACGGAGCTTGCGCCATACCGCAAGCGCAACAAGCCGAGAATTTCATCGAGCCGGCGCTTCAATCCAGCCGAGAGGTCGATTGCCCGATACGCAGCGGCGTATTGCGCATAAGCGGTTTTGACGCGGGCGATCAAATCTGTGGCGACGGCGCGACTCTGATGCCTCGCAGCGTCGGCGTCGGCTTCTGCGACGCCGCGCTCCAGGTCGAGTTTGCCCCAAAGTTTGAATTCCTGTTCGAAGCCGATCCAACGTTGGCCGACGCCGCGTCCATTCACGTCCCACGCCTGCAGCGTTACCGTCGGATCGGCGAGCACGCCAGCCGCGCCCACTCTATGCGCTGCCGCATCGGCATCCAGCGCGGCCGCAGCCAGTTCGGGGCTTAGCTGCTTCGCAAGCGCGACAACGCTTTCGACGGAGGCGCCGGGCAAGTTTCGTTCAGTCGCCGAAAGCGAAGTTGAGCACATCAATATCGCCGCCGATCCCAGGAATGAGATGGCGCGATGGCGCCGTCCTCGACTCATGACGCCACCTTTAGGATTAGTCGGCCCTGGAGCGTGCCGCTCTCGCCCTGCACCTTTGCAGCGAGCGAAACCCGCCACGTTCCCGCATCAGTCAGATCGACCTTGAAGCGATAAACTCCGGGAGCGGGGCTTGGCGCCGGTTCGATCATGCTGGTCATCGACTCCATGCCATCTGGAGCCATGTCGAGACGCGTCGCGAAGATCACCGCGTCTGGCGCCGGCTTGTCGTCGGGCTTATGGACGAGACGCACCGATACGATCGCTTGCCCCGTCTTGAATTGCGCTTCGACGACTCGAAACTCGTAGTCGTTGATGTTGGCGCGAGCGCGCGGCGCTGAGCTCAAGATGGCAACCGCGACCAGCGCGAATAAGCGCGCCTTGCCCGAGGTCACGAGCATCATCAGATTGTCTCCGTATCCCATTAATGCGCATGGTCGTCGGGCGGATCGCAGAGCTGCGCTCAATCCCGACAAGGGACATCACCGCGCCTCACGCGGTCGATGCGACAACGGCGCTGGTTCTTGCGGGGAACGGGATCGTGGAGATAGATCCCCTTCGGCTAGCCGCAGCGACCGCTTGAGGTCGCGCCAAATCTCGCTCCCGGCGCTACCGTGAGCGAGATTGGACTTTCGGGCTTTAGACGATTGGAGGTCGGAGAGCTGGCGGGCTTAGTAATCCGCCGCGCTCAATGTCGTCGGAGGGAATTAGCGGCGGCGCACACACCCAAAGAACGGCATCAACGAATGGTTGAAACTGCGGAAGCGCTGCTTGACTTGGTCCGCACAGGATCTCAGCGCAGACGGGGAGTGCTGCGCCGTCATCGGCGTGGTGGCCGGGACAATCGTCCATGCCCATTTCAATGCAGGCATGGTTCATCTTCGCGGTAAAAGCTCCGCCCGCCCCAGCTAAAGCTGTAGTGAGAATAACCGCAGAGATCAAAAGGCGAAGGCAGCGAAGCATTTCTCTACTCTGTCAGCCACAAACTGCCGTGGCAAGCGCCGCGCCCCAATTCATTTTTCTGATCGCGGCCAAGGTTACCCGGCCCTAGAGTACTTGCCGCGCCGCGCGGCCGGATCAGTAATAACGAGTTCCTCGCCGGCGACGGCGCGGCGTAAGCCATTCCCGCCAACTTTTTACCTTCGCCGCTCGTCTGAGCAGGGCGATGAGGGCGGCCCCGAATAGTTGGGCCTAAATCATGTTTCGTAAACGGTAACGGAAAGTACTAAATTGAAATTTCTGCACGGCCTGCCATGGCGTTATGTGCTCATGGCGGCTGCTATCGATCAGATCAAAGTCAGGCGCTAAGAGCGCGCTAAGGCTTTCAGCGCTGTGCCGCGCAACCGCAAGGCCGCTGCACTTCTCAGGGCCGTCGAGCGCAAACGTCCCGATAATCACGTGACCGCCGGGCTTGAGCGCCTGCTTGAGCCGTTTGATATAGGCCCGCTGTTCCTTCTCGCTGGTCAGGAAGTGGAAGACGACGCAATCATGCCAGACGTCATATGTATCTGTCGGCAGCCATTTCCGTCACATCGGCGACGATCCACTTCACCGCGTCGCCTTTGTCGCCAAGCCGAGCGCGTGCTGAATCGAGCGCGACGGCCGATAAGTCCAGTACGGTGAGGTTTTCGAAGCCCTTCGCCAGAAGGTTGTCGACAAGGCGAGATGCGCCGCCGCCAACATCTATGATGGCCGATGACGGCTGCGCGCCGACAAGCTGGAGCAATCGGAGGGATTCAGTGGGGGTTTCCTCAAACCAGCTAACTTCGGCCTCGCCCTTGGTCGTGTAAATGTTTTCCCAGTGCGCTTGCCGGTCAGTCGTTGTCATCGCTGTTCCTCGAGGCTTAGCTGCTCCGTCGTATAAATCGGAATTATTCGCGTTTCTGTGTCGTCAATATATCGAGCAACGGACACGAGGGGGCAGGGTCGCCAGAACAGCGGACGACCGTCTCGGCAAGAATGCTCTCAAGTTTGGCGAGATCGGCGAGCTTCGCCCGCACTTCGTCGAGATGCGTCTGCGCAACCTCTTGCACCTCCGCGCAGGAAGCGCGGGTCGGTTCGGCAAGAGCCAACAGGGTGCGGATTTGCTCGATGCTGAACCCGAGTTCGCGAGCGCGGCGAATAAAGGCCAGCCTTCGGATATGGCCTTCTTCATACGCGCGATGCCCGCTCGCCGTCCGCGCCGGCGGCGGCATGAGCTTGATGCGCTCGTAATAACGCACGGTCTCAAGATTAACGCCCGCCGCCGACGCAAGCCTTCCAATTGTCAATGGCCGCCTGGACATGCGCGATTATTTCTCTTGCACCCGTAGCACCTACAGGGTGCAGGATAGCCCAACCGTCGAGGAAGGGCGAACCATGACCATCGACAACGCCACAGACGAAACAACGCCAAACGCTCCCGCCGCTTCGACGGCCGCGCCCAAGTGGCTTGCAGCATTGGGGTTGGCAGCTGGTCTCGGAGCGGTCATCGGCTCTTCCTGCTGCGTCATCCCGCTCGGGCTCGCCGCAGTTGGCGCGGGGGCGGGCGTTTTCGGCGGCCTTGAATTATTGGCCGAATGGCGCGTCCCATTCCTATCCGTCAGCGCCTTGGCCATTGTTGGGGGATGGGGCGCATGGTGGTGGAGGCGTCCTGATGCTTGCGTTGCGGGCTCGAGCTGCACGTCGTCAGAACGCTCACGCACGACGCTGACGCTGCTCCTATGCGCCTCGGCCGTCGTGCTGACGGCGGCAAACTGGGGCTATATCGACCCAATTCTCATCAAGCTCGTTCGGGGGCGTTGAAATGCGACTAGTTTCGACGATCACCTGCCCGTCGTGCGGCCATCAATCGGCCGAGACGATGCCAACAGACGCTTGCCAGTTCTTCTATGAATGCTGGGGCTGCAGCGTCCTGCTCAAGCCGAAGGCGGGGGATTGCTGCGTCTACTGCTCTTACGGTGATCTGCCTTGTCCACCAATACAAGAAGCGAGAGAGCGTGGTTACACTGCTGGATGCTGCTTCCGCACGTGAGACTGCAGTGGGGATTGGACCGCGCCTCCCCGGTGCATGGGGAAAGCTCATTGTCGCCTGCCGCAAGCGGATGTGACCTCGATGCGCCGCGTGGTTGCGCGGATACGCGCCTAAAAACGCGTGCTCGCGAGTCGCGGCGCCGCCAAAAGATCGCTTTCCCGCCAGGTCAACGTACCCTTTCCCGCGATCGATCGGTCGGGCGGTGTCAACGTTGGGCAAATTGCCCGGCCTGTGATGGGCGTCGTGCCCAACCCACGGCCGTGAACAGCGGCTATGGTTAGGCGCGATTGGAGATAGCATCGATGTCGAAATTCTACAGCGCCGAGCACCGCAAGCTTCAAGACGAATTCGGTACGCGCCGGCTCGCCGATTTGATGGAGGGCGGCGTCATGCATACCAAGTTCGCCCCCCACGAGATCGAATTCATCCAGTCGCGTGATATGTTCTTTCTTTCTACCGTTGATCCGGCAGGCCGCCCAACCGTCTCCTACCAGGGCGGCGCGCAGGGCTTCGTTGAGTAGAAGGTCCAGGCGCACTCGCTTTTCCATGGTACGATCGCAATGGCATGTTTTACTCTTTCAGAGACACACAAGGTCGGTTTGCTTTTCATTGATTTCGTCACGCCTAACCGGCTTCGCGTGCAGGGGGAGGCAAGGATCATACAAGAAACGTCACACCTCTCCGCGCACCCTGGAGTACAATTCCTCGTCAGCGTCGAAGTCGAGACCATCTTGGCGAATTGCCCACGATACATTCATCGGTATCAAAAAGTCGACGATTCCAAATATCTCCCCTCTGAAGGAAGTGAAGCGCCGCTACCCGCGTGGAAACGAATCGACATCGTTCAACAAGCGCTTCCCTCACTTGAGTGAGCGCGCGTCGCAGACGCCGGCGGCGTCATAGACCAGGCCGCTTACGGAGACCTGCCTACAATGGGCGAGGGCTAAAGACGCAGCCTCGACAACAGCCCACTCCGCTTTAATCGCCGTTGACAGACTCCGCCTCGGCAAGCTTACAAACTGCCGGCGGCTATGGCATGATTTGTGACCGGTTCGCGCTCGCTGGGAGGCGACGATCATGACATATGAGGAATACAACGCCTTCTGCTGCGCGCTGCCGGCGACGAGTCATGTCGTCCAGTGGGGCGGATCGCATGCCTGGAAGGGCGCCGCCATTGCCGAACGTCATCGGCATCGACGACTGGACATGGAAATGCAAGCAACGCTATGGCGCGATCATTTGCGACCTCGAACGCAATCGTCCGATCAAACTCCTGCCGGACCGAGGGCCGGCGACAGCGCAGGCATGGCTCACCGGATAGCCGCAGATCGCTATCGTCGCGAGAGACCGCGGCGGAGGCTTTGCGCTCGCGGCGAGTAAGGCGCTTCCCGGCGCCCTCTAGGTCGCCGATCGCTGGCACTGATGGAAAACGCCAGCGCCGCCTTCCTCGACGCCATGTGCGAATCGATGCGGCAGATAAGATCGGCGCTCGGCGCGGCGTTTATCGACCCGACGCTGCTCACCGCTGCGGAGCGTCATCAAATACGAGGGCTATTTGCGACGCGAGGTGAACGCCGCCATTCTCGCTCGGGCCGAGGGCGGCGCGACGATCAAAGAGATTGTGCGAGACACGGGTCAAAGTCGCGGGCTCGTTCGAAATATCCTGCGCGGCCAGCGTTCGGATATTTTCCGCACCCGGGAGAGTTCACTGGAGCCGCATCTTCCGTGGCTCGATGCGCAATGGGCTGCCCGCAGTCGCAATGGCGCTGAGCTCTGGCGACGTCTTCGCGCGTCCGGCTTTCGAGGATCGTTGCGTGTCGTCTCCGAAGGGGCGCTCCGGCGGCGGCGCGCGAAAAGGATGGACGAGGTGGGCCTTCGCTGCACGCCTTTGGCGAGAACCATCGCGCGTCTCATGACGACAGGTCGCGAAGCGCTGTCGAAGACCGAAAACGCTGACGATCGCCACGTTCGAGGACGGGGTTTCCGCGCTGGACGATGCGTGCGCCGCCGTCACCACATTCCAAACTATGATCCGCATGAAGGCTCGGGACGAACTCGAAGGTTGGATCGTCCGAAAACAGGCCTCCTTGCTTCCTTCGTGAACGGCGTCACGAAAGATCGCGCCGCCTTCGCGGAGAGCTGGCTCCGGTTGTTTGGACAGCTCCCCGCGGACTTTAAGTGGATTCCTGCCGGGGTTTGCTGAACGCGGGGCGTTTCGATTTTGTCGCGGCGTCGGGAGGGCGTAGCCCGACC
>JALHNR010000190.1 GCA_022843525.1 Methylocystis sp.
GCCAACAAGCCTATCCTCCCCGCCCATTTGGCGCCCGACAGCGGAGCCGCCGGAGCGATGGACGGCGCGCGCCTCATCGCCTTCGCCGGCGTTGCAAGGCCGGAGAAATTCTTTCGCTTGTTGGAAGGATGCGGCGCCGATATCGCGGCGCGGGTCTCCTTCGGCGATCACCGCCGATTCACGCAAAGAGATTACGCGACGCTATCGAAGTTGCGGCGGGAGCATGGCGCGCGGCTCGTCACGACGGAAAAGGATGCGGCGCGGATGGGCGACCAGCTTGCGGCGCTCGGCGCTCATACCTGGCCCGTCGCTCTGGTCTTCCACGACGCGGTATTTTTGGACGAGGCGCTTCGCCAGCTGCGTAAGGCGCGACGCTCCGAGCCCTAATCAGGCTTCTGTGCGCGGAGACGCATCAGCTTGGCGTGCGGCCCGCTGTAGGGCTCCTGCAGATCGACGTTCCAATAGCGCAGCTCCTCGAGCGGAATTGGTTCGCCCGTCACGGCGCAGCGCACATAGGCGCCGGGCTTGCGCACGCGATATTCGCCGTCGAGATATTCGACGACAGCCTCTTCAGCGGGCTGAGGCTGGCGGTCATAGCGGTTCATGCGCGTTCTCAACCCGTAGCGCCGGGGAAATGGACGCCCCACGAGGCGCCTGAGCGTCGTCACAAGCGACCTCATCGGCGAAGCCGAACGCTCCCTATCGGCGGATAAGTTCTACGAGATATAGCATCCGAAGGCATACAAGGAAACGCCCGCCAGCGGGCGGTGTTTGCCGGAGCGTCGGTTCCGCTTACCAATAGACTTTCGCGCGAAGCTCAAACAGATTGGGATGCGCGCCGGTGTAATTGGCGCCGAGCAAGGTGGGGAGTGGACCACCGTTGTAAAGGTTCAATGGCGCGACGAGGTTCATCACGCGCGTCCAATTAAACTGAAACGCCAAGCCCACGTCCGGATACCAGTTTACGCCGAGCGTAAGATTCTGCTGACGGCCGCCGTTGATCCCGGCGTTCGCGATATATGTCCGCGCGAAGGGGTTCGGAGCGACCAATGTCGTCAAAGCGAGCAGGTTGTAGAGAGTGTTCCCGTTGTAGGGCCCGTTGTTGAGGTCAACGGAGCTGAAGCGCGCAGCCAAGCCCCAGGCGCCATAACCGCCTGCGCTGAAGGGGTTTTTGATCTTGAGCTGATTGAAGGTTGCGCCGTTCTTGTCGCGGATATCATAGGCCTGCGCGCGCTCCTCGCCGGTGATCCAATAGGTGCCCTGGATGTAATACCCGTCAAAATAAGCCGACCGTCCTCCCGGATTGAACGGAACCAGAGAGCCGTTAACGGGAATGACGCCGGTCGCCGCCGAAGCCGCCGTTAGATAGGTCGCACGGTTGATCGCGTTTTGATCGCGATTGTACATGGCGCCGAAATATTCCGCCTGGATGCCGAACGGCCCATGCGACGCCGCGAATTCAACGCCGAAGGATTCGACGCTCTTGGTGCATTTGCCGGCGAAGGCGGAACTGTTGAAGATGTTTTGGGGTATGGGTCCGACGATCGTTCCGCAGGAAAGATCCGGCGTTCCAATGAGGCCCTGGCCGAGGATATTGGCTTCCGATCTGACGCGGTTGCCCAGCGCAAGCACCCGGTCGTTGTTCGCCGCCGTGGAATCGTTTGGCTGGTGATAGCGGCCGGAAACGCCGACATGGAGAAGATCATGCTCGTTGTGGATCGGCGCGTAGGTCAGGCGTCCTGTCAGGTCGAAATATTGCCCGCCTCCCGTGGCTTGGAACCAGGTCGTGTTGGACGGGAATGGCGCGCCGCCGCCCGCGTTGGGTATGTAAAGTCGCGGGATGCCCCAGGTGGCCGGATAACCACGCGCGGGGTTCAGGCTCGCATCGCCGAAGCTGGTGCTGAATATGCCGCCCTTGAAAGTCCAGTCGTCGCCATAGGCGCCAACCGCAAGGCCGATATGGCGATCCGGCTGGAAGGTGTCGACCGCAAGCGAGCGTTCGATGAAGTCGCGATATTTTGAGGAATTGATCGCCTCGACGCTGAAGGGCTCGAACATGCTGCCGACCATGACGTAGGCCGGCTCCTTGGCGAATGGCAGCGTGAACAGCGGGCTTTGGATGCCAAAATAGGCGTCGCGAATGCCGCCGTAGACGTGATTGACGCCGGTGATCTGGCTTGTTCCGGTGAAGTCGTATTGCAGCTTGTAGAAGTAGATCTGCGCGGCTTTGCCTTCGGCTTCGAGGCGAAGCTGTCGGCCGCCGACCTGGTTGTCGAAACCATTGAGCGGCAGAGCAATGCCGCCGCCGTCGATGATAATGCGGCCGCCGACCTTGAAGCTATAGGCCTTGTCTTCGGTCTCGACGAAGAGGCCGTTCTTGAAGCTGACAAACACGGGCGGCCGTGCGGGCGTATCGGAAGACCCCTTGGACGCCGCGGCGTTGGCGATATTCGTTTCGTTCTGCTGTGAACGGCCTTTCGAGGACGCGTTGCGCGACTGTGATTTGGACTGGCGCGCCTCCTGACGAAGCTTGGCGACCTCGGCTTCCAGCGGACGAAGCCTGGCGATCTCCGCTTCCAGTAGGCGCAGTCGCGCCTCGACGGCGCTGTCGGATGCGCCGGCGTCTGTCGAGAGCAATGCCCCCATCGTCGCCAGGACGAGTGCTTGCTTCTCCCGCCGAATCGCCAAGTCCAGCCCCGTACGTCCCTTTTACGTTCGCACAGGGTGGTGCGTTAACCTTAACGAATGGTTACCGGCATTGGCGGCCGTTTAGCCTCCGTTCAACAGGCTGCTTGAGCAGGCGCGCAGATGCCAAAAGCAGGGAGCGTTCCCGCGTGGATCAGTCGCAGTTCTTCAACTTCGATTCCTTGCAGCGAGCGACCATGGCTTGAGCCTTGGCGACGTCTTCCGGCGACAATGACTTTGCCGACATGTCCCGCACCGCCTTCTTTTCAGTTTCGCCCATCGAAAGCGACTCCGTCGCGAGCTGCGTCCACATGAAGCCGCGCAGCAGATCGCGCTCGACGCCCTGTCCGGCGACATACATGTTGCCGAGATTCAACTGCGCGTCGGCGTCGCCCTGCTCCGCCGCGAGCCGCAGCCATTTGGCCGCTTCCTTGTAATCCTGCGCGACGCCGACGCCGTCATAATACATCGAGGCGATGTTCACTTGCGCCGCGGCCAATCCCTGGCCCGCGGCGAGCAAATTCCACTTCATCGCCTCCTTGTAATCTCTCATGACCACTTGTCCTTCAAGATACATGGTGCCGAGATTGAATTGAGCGGAGACATTCCCGTGATCTGCGGCCAAGCGAAGCCATTTCAACGCTTCCTTGGGATTGGCGGCGACTCCCTTGCCCGTCAGATACATCGCGCCGATGTCCGCTTGCGCGCGCGCGTCGCCCTTTTCGGCCAGCGGCTTGAGCAATTTGAACGCGCTGGCGAAGTCGCCGCGTCGCGTTGCGTTGACGGCGTTCTCATAGTCTTCAGCAAGCGCTGACCCTGCCAACGCCAACATGAAGGACAAGGCAATCGTCGCGATCAGCTTCATCTTTCGAGTCCTCGCACCAAAACCCAACCAAGGTCATTTCGTTATCAGACGAGCAAACGGAAGTCCCGAAATCGCAAACGCCTCCGGCGCGAACCGGAGGCGTTTGACAAGAGTTAGTCTGACCAGATGATCAGTAGTTCCACTGCAGCTGCATTCTCAGCAGATCCGCCTGGAACTGCCGATAGGGCGCTGCAACCGTATTGGTGCGGTTCATGTGAGAATAAATCGCGGTGAATTCGAGTTCCGGCAAGGGCTGGTACTCGACGCCGACGTCCAATTCGTTGACGCGGCCCGCCGGCGAGTTGTTATCGAATTTGAACCCGCCACTATAGTATTGCCACTTGACGAAGGGGAAATACACGCCAGTGCCGAAGTCCTTGTCCTCATATTTATAGCTGGCTTCGACATAGCCGCCATTCAGCCGTTTCGCCTCGATGGCGGTCTGCGTCGCATTGAGCTGCGGCCCGACGCCCCAGTTCCATTCGGCGCGAAAACCGAAGGGCTGAGGATAGATCACGGCGGTGACGGCCACGCGAGAGTCGCGAATGCCCTGGCCGCCATTGGCCACGGCCGGGCCCCAAGTGTTGACGGCGCCGTATTGAGCAAAGTTAAAGTTGCCAAGGCTGTTCCATCCCGGGCCATTCACATAAGGGACAAAGCCCGACCCGATGCTAGCAAACGGGCTGTTCGGCGGAACGAAGCCCGCCCAGTTCGTCGCCATGCCCAAAGAGGGCCTGATCGCCTGCGTATAAGGCATGAAACGTCCCGTGTAACCCTGGACGCTCGCTTCGACCACCTGACCATTTTCGAAGACGTAAGGATAGGTGAAGCGCGCGACGAGATGCGTGCCCTTGTTGAGTTCGATGCGGTTGGCGCCCTGGCCGTTGTAAACGCCGAAAGCGAACATGCCGTAATCGCCCGAGCCTTTCAGATTGTTCTTCACGAGATCACGAAAGAGATGCCGCATTTCCTTGGGCGTGTACATGAAGAAGAGACCGAGATCGCGTTCGTCCTTACAGCAGGTATTGATCCCGTCGGCGCGATCGAGCGCCAGACGATTCTGCGACGACTGCAGGTTCTCGAAGCCATATGGAATTTTCGACTGACCGGCGCGGACGCGGAATTCCTTGTCCTTGTCGAAGTAGATGTCGGCGTAGAGGTCGCGAATCTGCGCGAAATTGCCGGGCGCGTTGGAGTAACTGCCGACCTGGTTGTAGCCTGGATAGGCGAAGACGGGATTGTAGAAATAATAGACGGCCTGACTGGCGGCGTTCCCGTAAGGGGCGAAGGTCGCCGAAGTCGAATTTGCATTCGGAGGAGAGCTCGCGAAGTCGTTTTGGAAATAGAGGTACAAGTGATCGGACACGTCGCCGCTCAGAATGATGCGCGCGCGACGGATAAAGAAGTTCTGTCGTTGGCCAACCGAACGGTCGTTCGTCGTCCTGATGTCATAATAATTCGGGCCACCGCTCAGAATGTCATTATAGCGCATCTGCGTGTAGCCGCGCAGGCTCAGCCTTTCATACCAGTGCAGCGGCGGCGGCGGCGGAGGCGGCCCCTTGTCGGCCGGGAGCGACGCGTGCACGACCTTGGCCTCGCGCCTCGCGCGGGCTTCGTCGGCTTCGAGTTTGGAGAGGCGCGCCTTGAGCGCGCGGATTTCGGACGCCGTGTCGGCTGCGGCCGGAGCGGCCGAAGCCATCGCATATAAGCCGAACGCAGCGATGGCGAGCGCGCGTTGTCCAACTCCAGGTTTCATTGGTTCCATTCCCCCGTTAACTTTCGGGCGACAGTGAAGCCGACGCTGGATGACAGACGGGTGACAAACTTTGCCCTAGCTGTAATGTGACGCTGCAAGGGACAGCAGGTGTGGCGCCGGCGCCACAGTCTCTGGCGCTGATCATTGTTTTTTGTGGCTTTACCGCCACAGCACTGGTTTTTTTCCGGAAGCGTCGTCGCGAATTTGCGGCTTTTTCGACGCAACTCATCCTGGCGGCAGAATCGATCGGCGGCTTCTTTCAGGGTCCGCCAGTGGCATCACGCGTTACGCGTAACCAGGCGCACGCAGTCGGACCACGCTAATTCCGCCGCCTCGACGCTCGACGCAAATTTTCGTCGCGATGCGCTGCTGGAGCGAATCGACATGGCTGATCACCCCCACCCGCCTGCCCTGTCCCTGCAGCGCCTCCAACGCATCGATGGCGACGTCGAGCGTCGCCGAATCGAGCGCGCCGAATCCTTCGTCGATGAACAGCGTGTCGACGAATGAGCTGCGGCCTTCGAGTCCGGCAAGCGCCAACGCCAGCGCAAGCGACGCAAGGAAGCGCTCGCCGCCCGACAGCGAACGCGTCGAACGGCGCTCGTCGCCAAGATCGCGGTCGATGATCTGGAGGCCCAGCGCGCCGGGCTCGCCCGAGCGCTCCAGGGCGTAGCGCGGCGCAAGCAGCGCCAGGCGCTGATTAGCGAGCCCGATGAGATGCTGCAGCGTCGCGGCCTGCGCGAAACGGCGGAACTTGTCGCCGCTCGCCGAGCCGATGGCTTCATTGATCTCACCCCAGAGTTTGGCGTTTATGCGGGCCTGTTCGAGCTCCTCGCCGAGCGCGGTCGCGCGTTCCCGCGCCTCATCGTCCTTTGCGCCACGCTCGCGGAGCGCGCCGAGCCGCGCCGACAATTCGTCGAGGCGTCCAGCGATGACCCTCTCCTCCGCGGCGAGCGCCTCGCGCGAAACTTCCGCCGGAGCGACCACCTGCGCTTCATCGAAATCGACCTGCCGCTCCATGACCGCGGCCTCCGCGGCGGCGCGCCCGGCTTCCGCCGCCTCGACGGCGCGACGCAGCTCCGCCTGCTCCTCGCGCGACATCGCAAGAAGCGGCGCCGCAGTCGCCTCGTCGAAGCCAGAAGTCTCGAGCGCCGTAGAAAATGCCGCGCGCGTCTGTTCGGCGTGCGCCGCCGCGCTTTCCGCGGCGCTAGCACAATGGGCGTGACGCGCCTCGCAGGCGGCTTTCGATTGCTGGGCTTCAGCGAGCCGCTGGCGCGCCTCGTCGCGCGCCGCCATCGCCGCCCTGTGGCGCGCCTCGATGCGGGATCGATGCGCGGCCGTCGCTTCTCCCTCCAGAAGCAGCGCGCGCGCATCGCGCGCCTCAGTAAGGCTCTTCGCGCGCGCCTCATGATCGCCTTTGGCCTCGGCCTCGCGGGCGCATGCGCTGTCTGTCTCCGCCGCAACGCGCTCCGCCTTCAGTCCGATCGCGGCGAGGTTTGCTGCGAGTTCATCCAACCGCGCGAGCGCCTCCCGATAACGCGCGCCCGCTCCCTCGAGCCGGCGGCGCGCAGAAGCGGCGTCGCGATCGAGATCGACGGCCGAGAGGTCGCAAAGCTGCAGATAAGGCGCGAGCGACCGATCCAGCGACTCCAGACGCTCGATCAATCCCGCGCCTTCTGCTTTCGCGCGGGCGCGTGTCTCGCGCGCCGCTTCCAGCGAAAGGGCGAGCGCCGCACGCTCCTCCTGACGCGCGTCGAGCGCCAGTCGAATTGCGTCGCGCTCTTCGCGTAGCCGATCCCGCTCCTCCCGCAGCCGACGCGCGGCGAGAAGCTTTTGCGCGACGCTATCGCGCGCGGTCGCAACCTCCTTCGCCAACGCCTGCAGCCGCGGCGTGGCTGATGGAATTGACGTCGGCGGCGCCAGCTCCGGCGCCATATCTCGCGCGCGATCCGCGCTCAGCAGCAACGCATATTCGGCCTCGGCGCGCCCGCGAGCCGCTTGCGCTTCCGCAGCACGACGCGACGCGTCTTCGTGAAGCGCTTGCGCCTGCGCCGCTCGCGCGCTCAAGGAGACAGTCTCCTCGTCCAATCTGCTGAGCGTTCGCCGCGACTCGTCGCGCCGAGCGCGCAGCGCGTCGATCAACGCGCTCGCCGCGTCATGCGTCTCGGAGAAAGGATGTTCGCGCGCGCCGCACACGGGGCACGGCGCATCGTCGTTCAACGCCGCGCGCAATCGCAGCGCATGGGGATCCGCCGCGGCGTCCGCCAACTCGCCGAAGCGTTCGGCATCGGCGCTTTGCGCCGCCTGTCGCGTGCGCTCCGAACGTATTCCCTCAAGCTCCTGTCGAACCGCCGCTTCGTCCTGCGCGTAGCGGGCGATGTCCTGATGCGCGGACGTCGCCGCGATGTCCGCCTCGTCAAATGTGCGCGCCCATCTGCGCAAAGCTTCGACCAGCTCGACGGCGCGCGCGAGGTCGTCAGCGCGGGCGAGCGCGGCCGGTTCGTCGAGGACGACGAGCGCGCAGTCGCGGTCCGCGATTTGCGCGGCAAGCTTGTCACAGGCCGCTCTGTCTTGCGCGTCGCGCGCGTCAAAGTCCGCAAGCGTCGCGTCGCCGCGATCGATGTCGGCGAAGGCCGCTGCGAGCGCGCCATCACAGGCGCGCTTGGCTTGCGAGATTTCGGCGCGCTTCGTCAGCCAATCGTCGATGTCTCGCCAGCGTTCGCTGAGCGCCCGCGCCGGCTCAAGACGCGCAAGATCGGCGAGCGCCCTCTCCTTCTCGCGTTCAATATCGGCGCGCCGTTCCATTGTTTCGGCGCGTTCGACCCGCTTCGCCTGCGCGCGCGAGGCGGCGTCCTGAGCGACGCTTCGCGCGTTTGCTTCCTCCTG
>JALHNR010000191.1 GCA_022843525.1 Methylocystis sp.
CAATGCGCGCGAATCGCCGAGGTCGTCGATGTGCTGCAGATCCCCGCCTTCCTCTGCCGCCAGACCGATCTCATCGCCGCGGCGGCGAAAACCGGACGGCCCGTCAATATCAAGAAGGGTCCGTTCCTGGCGCCCTGGGACATGGTCCACGCCGTCGAAAAAGCGCGTGAGGCCGGCGCCGGCGGCGTCCTCGTCACCGAGCGGGGAACGAGCTTCGGCTATAATGCGCTCGTCGCCGACATGCGGGCGCTGCCGATCTTGAGGGAGACCGGCGCGCCTGTCATCTTCGACGCGACGCATGCCGTGCAGCAACCGGGCGGACAAGGGACGTCATCGGGCGGCGAGCGGCGCTTCGTCGCGACGCTCGCCCGCGCCGCCGTGGCGGTTGGCGTCGCGGCGCTTTTCATCGAAACGCATCCTGATCCGGGCGCGGCGATCTCCGACTCCGCAACGCAAGTTCCGCTCGGCGAGCTCGAAACAATGGTCAAGGAGCTGATGGCGTTCGACCGTCTGGCGAAGGCGCCTGTCTGAAACGAGGCGGAGCAATTCCTATGCGCCCGTCATTCCTCCGATGAGCCGAAAGCCTGATCGGCAGGGGCGCTTCGGCGTTAACCCGCCTCCGCGTAATCCGTCAGCCAGCCGACCGCGATGATGATAAGGCCCATGCCGGCGAAAAAAGCGAAGGCCGGCTTGACGCTGAAAATATCGGGAAGAAAAGCGATGGCGATGAGCGCCGGGCCGACGATCCTTTCGACCCAGCCATGAAGCGCGAAGGCCAATCGCCGAAAGACGCCGAGCGGAAATTTCGTCACGAGCGTCATCGCCAGATGCACGCCCGCAAGCAGCCAGGCGAGCTTCGCCGGCAGGCCGCCAAAACCAAGGACGCTCGGCGCGGCCAGGAAAATCAAAACCGTCAGATAGTCGAGATAGCCATGCAGGCGCGCCGTGAGCGGTTTCATTGTGATTTCTCCGCATTGGCGGCGCGGATCGGCCGCCGCGCCCTCGTTAGCGCAGCGCCCGGTGGCGGTCTGTCATCTTGATCACAGATCGCCGCATTTTTCCGTCGCCAGGGATTGTAGCGCGACGTGATTGACGCAGATGAGGTCGCGCCGATAGTCGAGCGCCCCCCGGCGACGCAAATCGTTCATGATCCGCGTCACGACCGGGCGGCTCGCATGGACGAGATCGGCGATGTCCTGCTGGGTGAGCCTGATCTCGAGCGAATAGCCATGCGGACAGGGCGCGCCAAAGGCGAGCGCAAGCTGTCCCAGCGTCTCGATCAGCCGCGCGGCGACCGTCTTGGTCTGACGATCAATCAGCCTGCGCTCGGCGCGTTCCCGCGACGCCTCCAGTCCGGTGTTCAAGAAGCATGAGAACGACGGGCTTTTCGCGAGGAGACGGGCCACGTCTGAAGGGTCGAACATCAGGACGCACGCTTCGCCGATGGCGCTTGCGGCATGCGCCGAGGCTCGCCCTGGCGAAACGCGCCCGAAGAATTCGCCGGCGCCCGCGATGGCGAGCGTGATCTGCGCGCCGCTTTCCGCGACATGAGTGAGCCTGACGACGCCCCGCATCAAACAATAAAGAAAGCCCGGCTCCTCACCTTGCCGATACAGCGTTTCGCCGTCGGAGAGCTCCGCTTCCCGCAGCGAAGGCGCGCAGAGCCGCCACGCGGCGATATTCTCTTCCGACAGCATGTCGTTCCCCGGCGCTTCCGCCTGACCGCGCATCCTATCAAAATCGAAGCTGCGGCAACCATCTTTCGAGAGACCGTCTGGCGAAGGCGATCCGCTAAGCCTTGCGCGCAGCCAGCGGATGGTCGAGAAGCGCTGACCAACGTATGAACTTTCCTAATTAAGCGATTACGGCTAAAGGTCTTTATTGCTCAGGCGGGGGTCATGGCGCTCAATCCTTTCGATGACCAAGGCGATAATTTCAAAGCCAAGGCTGTGGCGACCTATGGCGTGATCATCGCGGCGAATGTTTTCGCCTGGACATGGGCGTGGACGGCCTTCTCCGATCGACCGGGCCTGATGGGAGCGGCCGTTCTGGCGTTCATGTTCGGACTGCGCCATGCGTTCGACGCCGATCACATCGCCGCCATCGACAATGTCGTCCGAAAGTTGATGCAGGACGGCAAGACGCCCTATTCCGTCGGATTTTTCTTCTCGCTCGGCCACTCCACCTTCGTCACCCTCGCCTCGGTCATGATGGCGGCGGCGGCCGTGGCCATGCAGGGCCAGGCGCATGACTTTCAGGCCCTCGGCGGCGCCATCGGCACGATCGCGTCTGCTTCGTTCCTCATTGTCATCGGCCTTGCAAATCTGCTCCTGCTCAGAGGCATCTGGTCGGCCTACAACCGCGCCCGACTTGGCGAGCCGGTGCTCGAAGAGGACCTCGACCGTTTGCTCAACGGGCGCGGCGTGTTCACCCGGGTTTTCCGCCCGCTGTTCCGCTTCGTTTCGCGGTCGTGGCACATGTATGTCGTTGGATTTATATTCGGATTGGGCTTCGACACGGCGACGGAGATCGGCCTGCTCGGAATTTCGGCGGCGCAGGCCGCGCAAGGCATGTCATTTTCGACGATTCTGGTGTTTCCGGCCCTGTTCACCGCCGGCATGACCTTGATGGACACCACGGATAGCATCGTGATGACTGGAGCCTACGGCTGGGCGTTCGACGATCCGCTGAGGAAACTTTGGTACAATCTGGTGATGACCGCGATGTCGGTGATCGTCGCCATTTTCATCGGCGGCATCGAAGCGCTCGGCTTGATCGGCGATAAGCTTGGCTTCGACGGCGGCCTTTGGCGCCTCGTTCAAAGCCTTAACGACAATCTTGCGAATTTCGGCTTTGCCATCGCCGCGATCCTGATCGCGAGCTGGCTCATCTCTATGCTGGTCTATCGAAGCCCGGGACAAATGAAGGCGTATCGCGGCGCAGTCGGGATGGACTATCCGGCGCGGCGGCTGGAGTCGTAAACTCCAAAACTCCTGGCATCTGCGTCTTTTTGCCGATCAGGAAGAACGAGCGCGTCGCCTCTTTGCCCTTTAATTCGATGGTCCCGCCGTCCACCAATACGTAATCGTCGCTGAGACGCACCTTCACCGCTTCGGACACGTGAATCTGGTCGGGCTTGGATGTCGATTCGAATCGGCTGGCGACATTCACGACATCGCCCCATAGATCGTAGGAAAATCGTTTCTTTCCAACGACGCCGGCCGCCACCGTGCCGGTATGCACGCCCATGCGCATTTGAAGCGGGTAAGAGAGCCCTTCCGCGAAACTCATGATGAAACTTTGCGCATCTAAAGCGAAGTCCGCGATATGCTGACAGTGCAAGGGATCCCGGTTCGGAACGCCGCCGACAACCATGTAGCTGTCGCCAATCGTCTTAATTTTTTCGACGCCGTGCTTTTCGACAAGCTCGTCGAATTTCTCGAATAGGACGTTGAGCATATTGACGGTGGCGTGCGGACCAAGTTTTGCCGAGAGCCCGGTAAATCCGACGATGTCGGAGAAAAACACCGTGACCTCAGGGAAAACTTCCGCGATCGTCTCTTCTCCGCCGCGCAGTCTTTCGGCGATCGCGGCCGGAAGAATGTTGTGAAGCAGCTTTTCCGAACGCGAGCGTTCGATCTCAAGGTCCGATAGGGCTTTGCCTGAAAGCTTGATTTTGTCTTCGAGCTTGTCGAAAGCAACGTTCAGATTTGCAGCCATCGTATTGACGGTTATGGCGAGTTCGCTGATCTCATCGCTCCCGGAGACTGAGGCCTGAGCCGAAAGATTTCCCGAGCCAATCTCGCGAACGACCGCCATGAGCTGCGACGCTCGAACCGCGAAGCGATTGCGCAGAAAGATCAGCGACAGAATAACCCCGCCAAACAGACCGATATTCAGGTACGAGTTGGCTTCAAACAACTGGTTAGCGAACGCCTCTTCCAGCGAAATTCGTCCCGCGTATCTCTGCCGGATCAAGTTCTGCATCTGCGCAATTCGCAGCGTCAGATCTCCGTTGAGCTTGCGATATTCGTCGCTGAACAGCAGCTTTGTCGCTAGCGCGCGATCGGGCTTTCCCTTGCGGGAATAGGTTCCAGCGCCGTCATCGAATTCGCCGTCCACCGCATGCATTGCGGCGCGTTCGATCGCGACCACTCTTTCCAGAAAGCTTCGCGCTTCCTTAAGCTTGTTCAATTCATGCGCGGTGACATTTTGGCTTAGGAAACGCTCTTCGATGGAAACTGCGCCGTCGCTTTTCTTCTCGGGCGGCGGAATGATTCCGCCATTCACGAGATCCCAATAGCCAAAGTTATAGTCCTTCGGCCGAGCGGTTTCGCCGTTGAGAATGGCGCCGATGACGTTGTACCACTCAACGCGTCTCGGATCGTTGCTGGAAATGTAACCTCGCGCAAAGCGCGTCTGCCACTGCGAGGAAAAAACCAAATCCTCGGCAAGCGTGGTCAAGGATTGCAATTCGCGATGCGATGTCTCCAGATCCTTCTGAGCTTTTTCCAGAAAAACGCCCAGCGCCAAATTGCCGCCTGCAAGCGCGACGAGCAACAGGAAGAAGATCGAGAAAAACGTCCGAAGCTTCATGTTCTCTGGGCCCCGCGATCGGACGGTCTCTTCGTCAGGAGACCGCTGTGACCCATAGGTGATTTACTGGCGGGCGCACAAGGCTCGACTTTGGCGCGCCTATACCCCTAGCCTCGCCCCCGGTAGGGCGGCACGCCCTGGTCGGGAAGCCACAGCCCTTGGGGCGGGGCGCCGGTCTGCCAGAAGACGTCGATCGGCATGCCGCCGCGCGGATACCAATAGCCGCCGATGCGCAGCCATTTCGGCGTCATCGCCGCAACGAGATCGCGCGCGATCCGCAGCGTGCAGTCTTCGTGAAAGGCGCCGTGGTTCCGGAAACTTCCAAGGTAAAGCTTCAGGGCCTTCGACTCGACCAGCCATTCGGCCGGGACATAGTCGATGACGATATGTGCGAAGTCCGGTTGGCCGGTCACCGGGCAGAGCGAGGTGAACTCGGGCGCGGTGAAGCGCACGAGATAGGTCGCGTCCTTGTGAGGATTGGGCACGAGATCGAGTTCGGCCTCGTCCGGCGAAGCCGGCAGCGCGGCCAAGCGGCCGAGCAGCGCGGCGCCCTGATGCGTCTTGGTCATGCGCGTAACAAAGGCGCAATCCCCGGCGCGTCAAGCGTCAACCCGCTCAGGGGTCGCGCGAGTCGGGACATTCGCCCGCGCGCAAGGTGATCGGATGCGCCGACATCCAGCCCAAGAGAAAGCGATTTTCCGGGCTCTCCAGCGCCTTCAGCATTTCGACGCGCGTGATTTCGAGCCATTTCTCGCGCCGGTCCGGCGTGTTCATCTCCGCCGGCACGGCGATTTCGAGCGCCTTCACAGCGAATTGATAGGGCATGGTGTTCCAAAGGGCGACGCCGCCGCGATCGAGCATCGCCGAGACGTCCTTTTCCGGCATATGCGCGATCTGCTCCTGTTCTGCGATCGGCACGGCGCCCGGCATCCCGCTTTTGGGCGCAACGATTGCGACGCCGTTGCGGTAAAAGCGATTCTGCTTCACGCCGCCGCGCGCCGCGATCAGATTGCCGCCGATCACAAAGCTGGCGCCTGTGCTCTCGAGCGCGCATTTCAACGTCCGGTCGAAACAATGGCCGGCGCCGACCAACAGCGCGCTGCATCCGGCCTCGACCCAGCGCGCCAGAGCTTCCGGGTTGACGTCGAGCACATAGGCAAGGCCAGGCATGTCCTCGTGCTGATATTCGCACCGCTGCACGAGATTCGCCGGCCAGCCCAGAAAATCTTCCTGCGCCGGCGCGCAATTGCCTCGAACGGGAGATTTCTCCAAAACCGCCTTGGCGGCGGCGACATGCTCCGGCGACTGAGCCCAGGCGCTGGCGGGACTCCAAAGCCCCAAACAAAGGCTGAAAGCGACGCCGCGCGCGAATCGCATTGTGTTTAGGGCCATCCGAACCTCCCGCCGACCGTCGCGCTTGGCGGCGAACGCCCGCTCATTGATCAAGCTCAAGGATAGGGAGGGCCCCTCCCCAGTCAACGGATTTCGCTGGCGCGCCGTCGCGGCGGCGCAGCACAGATCCCTCGAAAGCCCGCCGCGGACGCAGAACCTTTTTGCGGCTGAGGCTTTTCGGGACCGCGCAATAGGTCTAAGAAGTCGCGCCGCTCCGCGCCGCATCATGAAGAGGCACCCATGACCGAGATCGTCGACATCCACGCCCGCGAAATTCTGGATTCTCGCGGGAACCCGACCGTCGAGGTCGACGTCACCCTGGAGGATGGATCGTCTGGACGGGCGGCGGTGCCGTCCGGCGCCTCGACCGGCGCGCATGAAGCGGCGGAAAAGCGCGATGGCGACAAGGCGCGCTATCTCGGCAAGGGCGTGCTCACGGCAGTCGACAACGTCAACGACGAAATCGCCGGCGCGCTGCTCGGCTTCGAAGCTGAGGATCAGGTCGCCCTCGACGAGGCGATGATCAAGCTCGATGGCACGCCGAACAAGTCGCGGCTCGGCGCCAACGCCATTCTCGGCGTGTCGCTTGCCGTCGCCAAGGCGGCCGCAGAAGCCTCGGCGCTGCCGCTCTATCGCTACGTGGGCGGCGTGCAGGCGCGGGTTCTGCCGACGCCGATGATGAATATCGTCAACGGCGGCGTGCATGCCGATAACCCGATCGACTTCCAGGAATTCATGATCATGCCGACCGGCGCGCCCAATGTGCGCGACGCCATCCGCTGGGGCGCGGAGATTTTCCACACGCTCAAGGCGGCGCTCAAGAAAGCCGGCCTCAGCACCTCGGTCGGCGATGAAGGCGGTTTCGCGCCCAATCTTCCCTCCGCCGAAGCGGCGCTCGACTTCATCATGAATGCGATCGAAACGGCGGGCTTCAAGCCCGGCGTCGACGTGCATCTTTGCTCCGACTGCGCCGCGACGGAATTCTTCAAGGACGGCAAATATGTCTATGAAGGCGAGGGCGTGACGCGCTCGATCGACGAGCAGGTCGCCTATCTCGCCAAGCTCGCCAGCGCCTATCCGATCGTGTCGATCGAGGATGGCATGGCCGAAGACGATTGGGAGGGCTGGAAGAAGCTCACCGACGCGATCGGCGACAAAGTTCAGCTCGTCGGCGATGATCTTTTCGTCACCAATGTCGTGCGCCTCAACGAGGGCGTTAAGTTGGGCGTCGCCAATTCGCTGCTCGTCAAAGTCAATCAGATCGGCACGCTGACCGAGACGCTGGCCTCCGTCGAGACCGCGCATCGCGCCGGCTACACCACCGTCTTCTCGCATCGCTCCGGCGAGACCGAGGATTCGACCATCGCCGATCTCGTCGTCGCGACGAACAGCGGCCAGATCAAGACCGGCTCGCTCGCCCGTTCCGACCGCACCGCCAAATATAACCAGCTCATCCGCATCGAGGAGGAGCTGGGCGACGCGGCGATCTACGCCGGCAAAGGCGCGCTCAAGGCGCTGGCGTAACCTCCTCCCCCACCCTCCCCCGCTTCGCGGGAGAGGGAGTAGATTCGAGCCTTCACTGACGTGCGACGAAACGCCGATCGTTAGCGTCCCCTCTCCCGCGAAGCGGGGGAGGGACAGGGTGGGGGCCAAAAGGCTCCTCGCCCGATGACCATGGAAAAAACCTTCGCTCCCGCCTCGATTGAATCGCGCATCCGCGACGCGTGGGAGGAATCGCAAGCCTTCCGCGCCGGACGGCCCGAACGCGCGCAGGCGGCGCCCTACGCCATCGTCATTCCGCCGCCGAACGTCACCGGCAGCCTGCATATGGGCCATGCGCTCAATAATACGCTGCAGGACATTCTCGTGCGCTACCGGCGCATGAAGGGCGACGACGTGTTGTGGCAGCCGGGCACCGACCACGCCGGCATCGCGACCCAGATGGTCGTCGAGCGCCAACTCATGGAGCGCCAGGAGCATCGCCGCGAACTCGGACGCGAGAAATTCGTCGAGCGCGTGTGGGAATGGAAGGCGGAGTCCGGCGGCAAGATCGTCGAGCAGCTGAAGCGACTCGGCGCCTCTTGCGACTGGTCGCGCGAGCGCTTCACGCTCGACGAAGGCCTGTCGCGCGCGGTGGTGAAGGTTTTCGTTCAGCTCTATCGCGAC